>CALXBG010000065.1 GCA_944386485.1 uncultured Pygmaiobacter sp.
TCGATTTTGATGCGGATGCAAGGAAAATTCTCGAAGGCACCCTTGGTGGTTGCCGAGAGGATTTGACGCCACAGCCGCGCAAAAGCGGCCTTTTTATGGCGCTGTTTTCTTACGCCACCGCGCCTAAAGCCGGCCTTTTTGTATTGTCTGTTCTTTTTATTTCCATCTGTACTTAGTAATTAAAGTCCCATCTTGTCCGCGTCCTGATCCGAAATCTCGGCCGCGGTATCCTCACTACAATCAGCAGCAGTCTCTTCCGCCTTATTCTCCTCGACGGGCATCACCGGGGCCTCAATCTTTGCCTGCTTGGGAGCAAAGGCAGCCAGCAACAGCGCAATGAGGACCAATGCGACCTTGCCGCCGACCAGATAATAACCGATGGTCTGGGTCGAACTTCCCATGCCGGTGGCATAGAGCATCGAACCGGCATAGTAGAACAGCGCGCAGCTGGCGGCATACAGCACACCGGAATAGAGAACTGCAGACTTGACCGCGGGACGCTCAAAACAGGGATTTGCAATCAGCACCGCAAAGACCGGCAGCAGCAGCATCCCGGCGATCACGACCAGGTGGGCAACCGAGAGCTGGGTCGTTCCAAACTGGTTGATCACAGTCAGCAACAGGTAGCACTCGCCCAGAAACAGCAGGCTGAACAGCCCCGAGGCGATCAAACGATTCATCTTGATCTTCATAACTTTCTCCTTACGCTTTTCTTTCAAAATTTCAAAACGATCCCCGCCGGGATAACCCGGCGGGTACGATCGTTTTTTCAGATTAAATGGCCGATTACTCGTTACTCGGCATTCTCCGGCTGTGTCTCCACGCCATCGGCGGATTCAGATTCCTCGGCGGATTCTTCTTCACGGATGGTACGGGCAACGGTAACCACCCGGTCGTTCTCACCCAGCCGCATCACCCGCACACCGCCGGCATACCGGCTCTGGACCGCAACGTCCTCGGCATGCATCCGAATAATAATGCCCTCGAGCGAAATCAGGATAATATCATCCTCCGGATCGACCACCTTAACGCCGGCGACCGCGCCTCCCTTACCGCTGTAATTCTTGATTCCCTTGCCGCCGCGGTATTGCAGCCGGTACTCGCTGATCGGGGTCCGACGGCCCAGGCCGTTCTCGGTGACGGTCAGCAGCTCGCCGCCCTCACGGGCAATCGCCATACCGACGACATAGTCCCCCTCATCCAGCGTGATCGCGCGCACGCCGCGAGCAGTACGCCCGACGATCCGAACATCATCTTCGCCGAAGTGAATGGCCATGCCGCCGTGGGTTGCAACAATCAGCCGGTCGTTGCCGTTGGTGATTCGGGTCCACGCAAGGCTGTCTCCCTCATCCAGCGTGATTGCAATCAGGCCGCTCTTGCGGATGTTGCGATAGCTGGCCAGCGGGGTGCGTTTGATGACGCCGTTCTTGGTGACCATGACGAGATAGCCCTCGTCGCTGTCGGCCGAAACCTTGAGCATGGTCTGTACCTTTTCCTCCGGCGCGAGGGGAAGCAGATTGACGATATTGACCCCCTTCGAGGTTCGGCTGCTCTCAGGAATCTCATAACCCTTGATCCGGTAAACCCGGCCCTGGTCGGTGACAAAGAGCAGATAGTCATGAGTCGAGGCGATGAAGAGCTCCTCGACAAAATCCTCATCCCGGCGGGTGAGACCGGTGATGCCGCGGCCGCCCCGCTTCTGGCTGTGATAGGTATCGGCAGGCTGGCGCTTGATATAGCCATAATGGGTGAGCAGATAGACGCAGTCCTCTTCGGGGATCAGATCCTCGATGTCGACCTCGCCCGAGACCGTCGCGATCTCGGTACGCCGCTCATCGCCGTACTTCTGCCGCATCACCATCAGCTCATCCTTGACGATGCCAAGCACCTTGGCGTCATCGGCGAGAATCTCCCTCCAGTTGCGGATCTTCTCATGCAGCTCATTCAGTTCGTTTTCAATCTTGAGGATCTCAAGACCGGCCAACTGGCCCAGCTGGAAGTTGACGATGGCGGTCGCCTGAGGATCGTCAAAGTCAAATTTCTCCATGATTGCGGCCTTCGCTTCCGATTTGCCGCCCTTGCAGGCGCGGATGGTCGCGATGATCTCATCCACGATGTCGGTCGCACGCTTGAGTCCTTCGAGAATATGCGCGCGGTCCTCGGCTTTATTCAGATCAAACTGGGTTCTGCGGCGGATGACCTCATCCTGGAACTGGATATACTTTTCCAGCATCGTCTTGAGATTCATGACCTTGGGCACACCGCCGTCGAGCGCCAGCATGATGACGCCGACCGTCGACTGCAGCTGGGTGAAGCTGTACAGCTGGTTGAGCACAACCTGCGGATTTGCGTCCTTTTTCAGCTCGACAACCACCCGCATACCCTCGCGGTTGGATTCGTCGTTCAGATCGCTGATGCCCTCGATTCGCTTCTCCTTGACCAAGTCGGCGATGTTCTCGATCATCTTCGCCTTGTTGACCATATAGGGAATCTCGGTGATGATGATCTGGAACCGGCCGTTCTTCTTTTCCTCGATCTCAGCGCGGCCGCGCAGCGTGATCTTGCCCCGGCCGGTCGCATACGCGGCGCGGATACCGCTGCGTCCCATGATGATGCCGCCAGTGGGGAAGTCCGGTCCCTTGATGTGCTCCATCAACTGGGGAAGTTCGGCGTCGGGATTGTCAATCAGACAGACAATGCCGTCAATGACCTCACGCAGATTGTGCGGCGGGATATTTGTCGCCATGCCGACCGCGATACCGGTCGACCCATTGACCAGCAGATTCGGGATCCGGCTGGGCAGGACCGACGGCTCCTGTTTGGACTCATCGAAGTTCGGCACAAAATCGACGGTATTCTTCTCGATATCGGTCATCAGGTCAACCGCGATCTTGCTCATCCGCGCCTCGGTATAACGGTAGGCCGCAGGGGGGTCGCCGTCGACCGAGCCGAAGTTGCCCTGTCCGTCAACCAGCGGATAGCGCAGCGAAAAATCCTGCGCCAAACGAACCATCGCGTCATAGACCGAAGCGTCGCCATGGGGATGATAAGAGCCGAGCACCGCGCCGACCGTGTCGGCGGATTTGCGATAGGGGTGAGAGGGATCGTTGCCCCGCTCATGCATGACATACAGGATCCGGCGGTGCACCGGCTTGAGTCCGTCCCGCACATCCGGCAGCGCGCGGGCGGTGATGACCGACATGGAGTAGTCGATGAAGGCGGACTCCATCTCCTCCCGAATATCCCGCACAATCAGCTTGGTGCCCTCGGTGATTGAATTCTCTATCATAACTGCCTTCCTTTTTCAAAGAGATAACCGCATCTCAGATATCCAGATTCGCGTACTGGGCGTTCTGCTCGATGAACTCCCGGCGGGGCTCGACCTTGTCGCCCATCAGGATGGTAAAGGTCTCATCCGCCCGCTCGGCGTCCTCGATCGAGATCTGCACAATCACCCGGTTTTCGGGGTTCATCGTCGTCTCCCAGAGCTGCTCGGGGTTCATCTCGCCCAAGCCTTTGTACCGGCTGACCTTGACGCCCTGTCCCATCTCGGCCGACATCTTGCTCATCTCGGCCTCGTTGTATGCGTATTTGACCTGCTGCCCCTTCGCGAGTTTGAAGAGGGGAGGCTGGGCGATATAGACATGCCCTTCCTCGATCAGCGGCCGCATGAACCGGAAGAAGAAGGTCAGCATCAGGGTACAGATGTGCGAACCGTCAACGTCGGCATCCGCCATGATAAAGACCTTGTGGTACCGCAGCTTGGAGAGATCAAAATCCTCCCCGATTCCGCAGCCCAGCGCGGTGACCACCGGCATCATCTTCTCATTGCCGTAAACCTTGTCCAGCCGCGCCTTTTCGACGTTGAGCATCTTGCCCCACAGCGGCAGGATTGCCTGAATATTCGAGTCCCGGCCCATCTTGGCGCTGCCGCCGGCCGAATCACCCTCGACGATATAGATCTCGGTCTTGGAGGGATCCTTCTCGCGGCAGTCGGCCAGCTTGCCCGGCATCCGGCTGGTTTCAAGCGCCGATTTGCGGCGCACCAGCTCACGGGCTTTCTTCGCGGCCTCCCGCGCGCGGGCAGCCTGGGTCGCTTTCTCAAAGACGGCCTTTGCGACGCCGGGGTTCTCCTCAAAGAACTCCTTGAGTTTTTCATATACCAGTCCCGAAACGAGACTGCGAACCTCGGTGTTGCCGAGCTTGGCCTTGGTCTGACCTTCAAACTGGGCCTCGGTCAGCTTGACGCTGATGACGGCGGTTAAACCCTCCCGCACGTCGCTGCCCGAGAGATTCTCATCCTTATCCTTGAGATATCCCTTCTCCCGGCCAAAATCATTGAAGACCCTGGTCAGCGCGGTTTTGAATCCCTCTTCATGGGTACCGCCGTCGGGGGTATTGACATTGTTGGCAAAGGAGAGGATCAGCTCATTATAGCTGTTGTTGTACTGCAGCGCGACCTCGGCGATGATATCTCCCTGCTGTCCCTTGAGGTAGATGACCTCAGGATGGAGCACCTCGAGCTGGCGGCGGCGATGGATGTGATCGACAAAACTGCGGATACCGCCCTCATAGCACATGCTCTTGACGACCGGCTCCTCGCCCCGCTCATCGGTGAGGGTGATCCGCACCCCTGCGTTGAGGAATGCCTCCTCCCGCAGCCGGGTGAGCAGGGTATCGTAGTTGTAGACCAGCTCCTCAAACATCTCGGGATCCGGCTTGAAGGTAACGGTAGTGCCGCTGGTCTCGGCCTTACCGATCTTCTTGAGCGGTCCGTCCTCCTTGCCGCGGTGGAAGGTCTGCTCATACTCATCCCCACCGGTGCGGACCCGAACGGTCAGCCACTCGGAGAGGGCATTGACCACGCTGGCGCCGACGCCATGCAGACCGCCCGCGACCTTGTAGCCCGAATTCTCGCCGCCGAACTTGCCGCCGGCATGCAGCACGGTAAAGACGACGGTCACCGCCGGGATTCCCAGCTTGGGCTGGATGCCGACCGGAATACCACGGCCATTGTCCGACACCTCGATGATGTCGCCCTTTTTGATCGTGACCTCAATGTGGTTGCAGTAACCGGCCAGCGCCTCGTCGATCGAGTTGTCGACGATCTCGTAAACCAGATGATGCAGTCCCTTGGGCCCGGTCGAGCCGATATACATGCCCGGGCGCTTGCGGACCGGGTCCAGCCCCTCGAGTACCTCGATTTGGGAACCGCCGTATTCGTGTTCGATCCTGTTTTCGTTTTCTGCCATAACCTGTTTTTTCCTCCCGTCCTCGGGTCCTTTCAGATGTTCTTGATGTCGTCGATATAGCCCGACCGCTTCTTCAGGGTCGCGGCTGAAATCTGGGAAATATAGATGATCGGCTTTTTGCCCTCCATCACAATAAAGCTCTTGGGCAGATCGGCTGAAACATTGATGACCCTGCCCTCCAGCTCGGCGCGGCGCAGCGTATCCCTTGTGCGCTTGGAGATGGTCGAGGTATCCAGATCAAAGATTCCAAGAATATTCTTTGTCCGGATAATCGTATCGGTACCAAGATGCAGATACATCCGTTTTCCTCCTCTTCTATTGTACCTGCCGCAGCCGTCCGTCCTCCATCTCCCAGATTCCGCCGGGCGTATCATGGAGGGCGGCCGCCTCACAGCTGGTCAGGATCACCTGTCGGCCTTGAATCCGGCCGAGCAGAAAATCCCGCCGGCGCTCATCCAGTTCGCTGAGCACATCGTCGAGCAGCATGACCGGCTCGCTGCCGGCAATCCGCGCGATCTGCCGCGCCTCAGCCAGTTTGAGGGAGAGCGCCGCGCTGCGCTGCTGTCCCTGGCTGCCGAAGGAGCGCGCGTCGGCGCCGTTGATCTCGATTTTGAAATCCTCCCGGTGGGGACCAACAGTACAAAAGCCCGCCCGCAGATCCGCCGGTCGTGCCGCTCGGATCCGATCGAGCAGCGCCTCGCCGTCCTCCGCCGAGGGCAGATAGGTGAAGCTGCAGCGCTCGCTTCCCGCCGCGAGGTTGTCGTAGGTCTCGGCGGCGAGCTCAAACAGCCCCGCGAAATAAGCGCCCCGCCGGCGGATCATCTCGCCCCCCGCTGCAGCGAGGGTCTGATCGAAGGTCTCGAGCAGCTGCTCGGCTCCCTCAAACCGGCGCGCATCCCGCAGCAGCGCGTTTTTCTGTGCCAGCGCCCGAATATACCGTCTATATATTGGAATATACCCGGGGTAAAGTTGCATCAGCGCCGCATCGACAAACCGGCGCCGTCCCTCCGGGCCGCCCCGCACCAGTTCGAGGTGGGCAGGGGAGAAGACCACCGCGTAAAAATGGCCGGCGAGATTGGTTGCCCGGCCGAGATCCACCCCATCCAGCTGAGCGCTGCGCCCGGGGCGAACCCCAGCCTGCTCACAGCCCTCGCCGCCGATGATAATCCGGTACTGTTCCGCCTCGCCGTCCTCCCGCTTGGCAACCGAGGAGATTACGGCATACGGCTCACCCCGGCGCACCAGCTGCGGATCCCTGCTTCCCCGAAAACTCTTGGCGCCTGACAGCAGCCAGACACTTTCGAGCAGGTTGGTCTTGCCCTGTCCGTTGCGGCCGCAGAGAACAGTCAGTCCCGGGCCGGGACGAAATTCCGCCTGTTCAATGTTGCGGTAGTTCTCGACCCTGTGTTCGGTGAGAATCACCCTGCGGTGACCTCCAGCACAAAGTTTTCGATCTCGGCCCGGTCGCCGGGACGAAGCTTTTTGCCCCGCTGGGTACAGACCTCGCCGTTGACCTTGACCGCGCCCTGCTGAATCGCCATCTTGGCCTCTCCGCCGGTGGGCAGGATCCCGGCGAATTTGAGCAGCGCATCCAGCCGGATGAACTCAGTCTTGATTGCGATCTGTTCGATCTCCATGCACATCCTCCGCTTTCTCAGTCGTTCTTGAACCGCACCGGCATGACCAGGAAGATAAAGTCCTCTCCCTCGACCGGCAGAACCTTGACCGGGGAGAGCGGCCCATTGAGCTCAAAGGCCACCTTATCGCTGCCGGAGTTCCGCAGCGCATCGAGCAGATACCGGTTGTTGAAGCCGACCTCCATCCGCTGGCCCTCGAATTCGCAGGGGATCGAATCCATCACCTTGCCCAGCTCGGTCTGGCAGCGGACGGTGAGATTCTCGTCAAAGGTGATCCGCAGCGGATTTTTCAGCCGCTCGGTGATGATCAGGCTGGCGCGCTCAATCGAACTCGAGAACTCCCGTACATCCACGACCACCCGGGTGAGGTGCTCGGGGTTGATCGTCTTTTTATAATCGAGGAACGCGTCCTCAAGCAGCCGGCTGATGATGGTATAACCGCCCAGCGAAAAGACGACATACCGCTTGCTCGCGCTGACCGCGATAGTTCCCTCGCTGTCGGCGATCAGACGGGCGACCTCGCTGAGGGTCTTGGCCGGAATGACGATCGAGACCTGCCGCTCGGCCCGTACCGGACGGGTGCAGACGGCAAGGCGGAACCCGTCGAGGGCGACAAGGGTCAGGCTGTTTTCTTCCAGCACGAACTTTTCGCCGTTGTTGGCCGGCTTTTTATCGTCTTGAGAGACGGCATAGATGGTGGTCTCGATCATCTCTTTCAGGGTTGCAGCTTCCATTTCGACGGCGGGCAGCACCCCGTTTTTGTTTTCTTCGCTGCCGCGCTGGAACGCGCTGGCCGGCAGTTCGGGGTAGTCGGAAGCGGACAGACCGGTGATGTTGTACTCGGTGATCCCGCCCTTGACGGTGGTGACGAGGTTTTCGCTGCACTCGATCTCGACCCTCTCGCTGGGCAGCCGGCGCACCATGTCGCCGACCAGCCGGGCGGAGAGGACAACCGCGCCCTCATCCCGGATCCGGGCGTCGATCTTGGTGGTGATGCCCATTTCCAGATCGTAGCCGGTCAGGGTCAGGGTATTTCCCTCGGCCCGAAAGAGGATGCCCTCCAGCGCAGGAACGCTGCTGCGGGCGGTCACCGCGCGGGAGACGCCGCTGATCGCCTCGGCAAGGCTGGCCTTGTCGCATTCGAATTTCATAATGGACCTCCCTTGTTTGTCTCTGTGCAGAAGATATTGTGCAGAAGACGAAGTTTTGATGGTTTTTTATTTTTAGAAATAGTAGCAGTCATAGAGGCTGTGAATTTGTGGAAAAAAAGCCGCGACGGCGCGCCGTTACACAAAAAACGGCGAATTTTAATTTTTTGAAACCGTTGTGGAGAAGTTGTGGTTTTCCACATTCAGCGCTGTTTTGATTTTGGATTGTGCAAAGTTTGTTGTTGAAAGTTGAAAGTGATGTGGAAAAATCAGCTGCGGGCGTTTTTGAGAATATCCTCGACGATTTCTCTGAAACGCGGGTCGGCGGCGATCTTTTTTTCAATTTCAGAGAGGGCATAGACGACGGTGGAGTGGTCGCGGCCGCCGAACTCCTTGCCGATCTCCTGCATCGTCATTCCGGTGATCTCGTGCACGACATACATTGCGGTCATCCGCGCGGAGGAGATGTTGCTGCTCCGCTTGCGGCTGCGGATGTCGGCGGCGGTGATATTAAAGGTCCGTGCAACCTCGTTGATGATCTTCTCAATGGTGACCGGCACCGGCTGGTTTTCATTGAGAATATCCTTGATCGCGTTCTGTGCCGCGCCGATCACCGGCTGGATTCCCTCAAGCAGCCGGTAAGCATTGAGCTTCTTGACTGCGCCCTCGAGCTGGCGGATATTGTTTTTGAGGTGGTTTGCGATAAATTCAGCCACTTCGTCGGACAGATCAAGACCCAGCAGATCCGCCTTGCGCCGGATGATTGCAACCCGGGTCTCAAAATCGGGCGGCTGGATGTCGGCGATCAGGCCCCACTCCATCCGGGTGCGGATCCGGTCCTCAAGGCTCTTGATCTCCTTGGGCGGCCGGTCGGTGGCGAGCACAATCTGTTTGCCGGCATTGTAAAGGGTGTTGAAGGTGTGGAAAAACTCCTCCTGGGTCGACTCCTTGCCGGCGATAAACTGGATATCATCGACCAGCAGCAGGTCGGCCGCCCGGTATTTCTGGTGGAAATCGGCGGTGGAGTTGTTCTGAATCGCACCGATGATCTCGTTGGTGAAGGATTCACCATCTACCATGACGATGTTGAATTCGGGATGATTTTTTGCAATCTCCAGCCGGATGGCGTTGAGCAGGTGGGTTTTGCCCAGTCCCGAATCTCCGTAGATGACCAGCGGGTTATAGGCGCCCGAGGGGTTTGCGGCGACCGCCTGTGCAGCGGCGTGGGCAAACTTGTTGGTGCTGCCGACAATGAAGTTTTCAAAGGTAAACGCATAGCTGCCGCTGCTGGGCGCCGCGGGTTCCTTGTGTACCGGCTGCGGAACCTCAAAGACCAGCGGAACCGAAAAGCCGAGAATGGAGGTAAACGCCTCGTTGAGCAGGTCGGTATATCGCTCCTGCACCATGCCGCGAATAAAATCGCTGCGGACCGAGATGGTTGCAGTTCCATTCTCAAACGATACAGGTTCAAGCCCGTCGATAAAGAGGTTGTAGGTCGCGTCTACCAGCCTCTGGCGGCAGTAATCCTTGACGGCGACAAAGATCTCGTCAAACGAATCCATAACAGTATGACACACTCCCGATTTAGAATTAGGGGGGCGGGGTCGCGGAAATCGTGGAAAAAAGAACAAAAAAAACAGGTTTTTAAGCAATCCAGCACCGCTGCGGCGGTGCAACCCCGCAATAACTTAAAAACCGGTTTCGTGCCGCGTTGCGGCAGAGACAAAAGCTGTGAAAAATCACCAGAGAATCCTTTGCCGAATATAGCAAGTATACCATAAAAACGGCATTTGCACAACACCAAAACCCCATTATATAATAGTATTATTATAATAATTTTCATTTTTAAGGCCGATACCTCGGTTTTTGCGACAAAAAACAACCCCGAGATCGGTGAAACATGCGGTTTTACGGGAAAAAACTATTGACAGTTTCACGGACTTTGGGATATACTTTTATGTTGCAAGGCTCTGCTTTTTACCAGAGTCTGCGAAGTCGATGTAACGCCCTTTGTTCGGCGTACAAATAACGCCCGCCAGGGCAGACCTGAAATTGGAGGAAATAGAAATGAAAAGAACCTTTCAGCCCAAGAAGCGCCAGCGCACCCGCGAGCACGGTTTTCTGTCCCGCATGAAGACGAAGAACGGCCGCAAGGTCATCGCCGCCCGCCGCAGCAAGGGGCGCGCGAAGCTCGCCGTCTGATTCGAGGTGGATCGGCGGCCGCTCGTCCTCCCCTCACTTGTGAAAAGGGCCGCCGCAGCTGGTGGCCTTTTCCTCTTACATGGGGAAGTTTCGGCGGCTTGTCATCCGGTCTGGAGGAGATTCCGTGCGCTATCAACCCATTGTCCGCAACACCGATTTTGCCCGCGCCTATCACCGGGGTAAGAATTATGTGAGCCCTTTTCTTGTCACCTATGTGGTGCGCCGCCGCTCGGGCGGGGTACGGGTGGGAATCACTACCAGCAAGAAGATCGGCGGGGCGGTCCAGCGGGTACGCGCGCGCAGGGTAATCCGGGCGGCTTATGACGCGATGGGACTGGATACGGCACAGAATGTCGATCTTGTCTTTGTCGCCCGCACCGCAACCACCAAGGTCAAAACCCAGAAGGTTGAAAAGGCGATGCGGGCCCACCTGACCGCGGCCGGATTGCTCGGATGATCCGCCGGGGATTGATTGCGCTGATACGGGGGTATCAGCGGTGGATCTCGCCGCATCTGGGTAAAAATTGCCGTTTTGTACCCAGCTGCAGCGCGTATGCGATTCAGGCGCTGGAGATTCACGGCGTTTTCAAGGGTGGGCTGCTCAGCCTGTGGCGGATCCTGCGCTGCAATCCGTTTGGACGTTATGGCTTTGATCCGGTGCCCGAGAAAGGGCGCTGGCGCAGCGATGAAAGAAAACTGACAAAACCCCGCTAGAGGGGAAAAATATCAGGCCGCATTTGCGGCAGTTAGGATGGAGCTATGCAGTTTTTAGGATTTTTGGGCGGGCCTCTTGGGTATATCATGGAGGCAATCTACAAGTTTGTTGTCAGCGATTACGGCCTTTCGCTGGTGCTCTTCACCGTACTGCTGCGGGTTGCAATGTTCCCGCTGCGGGTCAAGCAGCAGAAATCCACCGCCCGGATGGCGGCTTACCAGCCGATGATCCAGGAGATCCAGAAAAAGTACGCCAAGGATAAAAACCGCCAGCAGGAAGAGCTGATGCGGCTGCAGCAGGAGTACGGGTATTCCCCGACTGCCGGCTGTCTGCCGATGCTGGTCAACTTTCTGGTGCTGTTCGGCATCATTGAGGTTGTTTACCGGCCGCTGACCTATATCCTGCATATCCCGGCCGACGTCATCACCCCGATCGCCGATATTCTCAACGTCAGCGCCAACAGCTATGCGCTGCAGAGCAACATCATCAGCGCGGTGATCTCGGGCAATCAGCAGGTCATGGCCGCGCTGGGCGAGTATCTGCCGGCGGTACAGGATTTCCATGTCATGTGGGGCAACCTCAACCTGGTCGCAATGCCCACCATCAGCCTCGCGGGCTGGATGACCCTGATCTTCCCGATGCTCTCGATCATCACGATGGTCGCCAGCCAGTTTATCATCCAGAAGACCAGCGGGCAGGAGCTGCAGGGCAGCATGAAGTGGATGCCCTGGATGATGAGCGCGATGTTCATCTTCGTCGGCTTTACCGTGCCGGTCGGATTCAGTATGTACTACACCGTCTCCAACCTGTTGATGGTGATCGAGAGCCTGCTGGCCAAAAAGATCTATGATCCTGAGAAGATGAAGGCGCAGATTGCCGCTGAGATCGAGGAGAAGAAGAAGGCCAAAAAGGCGAAGAAGAAGGTCACGGTTCAGACCGAGGATGGCCAGAAGATCCAGAAAGAGGTCTCGGATGCCGAGCTGGCCAGCCTGCGGCTGCAGCGGGCGCGGGAGATTGATGCCGAGCGGTATGCCGATGAGCGCACCGTACCCTTGACCGCTGAGGAGCGGGCCGCGCTGGAAGAACAGCTGGGCGGCAAGAAAAAGAAGAAGTCTGATAAAAAGCAGGAGACAGCCCAGCCCGCTGCGGAGCAGGTAAAGGTCGAAAAGGCCGAGTGGGCGCAGGACGAGGCCCCTTCTGAAGCGGAGCAACAGCTCGCGGAGGAGAAGGAGCAGGCTGCCAAGGAACTGGAAGAGGAACAGAAGGGTCAGCAGGACCCGCAGGAATAAAAAGGGGAGAGGAGCGTCGGCAATGAAGGAGTTGATCGTGACCGCCAAAACGGTCGAGGATGCGATCGAGCAGGCATACGCGGAGTGCGCCCGTCAGGGCGTCTCTCGGGAGGAGGTCAGCGTCGAGGTACTGGAAACCCCGACCAAGCGGTTCTTTTTCTCCTCTCCCGCAAAGGTAAAGGCGGTCTGGGGCGAGCAGGAGCCTGTCTCCCTCACCGAAGAGATCGAGCAGCCGGCAGAGAAAAAACAGCCGGAACAGCAGCCCCAGAAAAAAGCGGAGAAGGCTGAAAAGCCGGAAAAGGCTGAAAAGGCGAAAAAGGACGAAAAGAAGGTTCAGCCCGCACCGCAGGAAAGCGAAGAACTCCAGCCTGCGGAGGGTGCAAAGGTCGAGGCCGCGGTCTCTTATTTCAAGGCGGTTGCCGCCGGCATGGGTGTCGAGGAGATCACCGTCAATCCGGTGCGGCAGAACGGCAGCGTCATCCTCAAGGTTGACGGACCGAATGTCGGCGCGCTGATCGGCCGTCGTGGCGAGACGATGGAGGCGCTGGGCTATCTGACCAGTTTGGCCGGCAACCGGCTGGAAGGGGATTACGAGAAGATCGGGCTTGATGTTGCGGGCTACCGCAGCAAGCGGGAGAAGGATCTTGCAGCCCTTGCCCGCCGGGTTGGCGCCCGGGTTCAGAAGACCGGCCGCAGCCATATGTTTGAGCCGATGAATCCCTATGAGCGGCGGATCATCCATTCAGCGATCAGCGAGATGGAGGATCTGACCAGCGAATCCACCGGTGAGGGCGCCGATCGCCGGGTTGTTGTCCGTTCCACCGCACCCAATGCGCTGCCGGATAAGCCCCGTACGAATCGTTCGGGCCGCGGCGGCCGTGGACGCCGGGATCGTGCAGAGCGCGGTGACCGCGGACCCCGTCGGGAGCAGCGGGCTCCCGCGCCCCGTCCCCAGCCGACCGGCGAGGAACCGGTTGTCCCCGAGCGGTCCTCCGCTTCGCTGGACGAGGCCTTCGATCTGCCCCTCTACGGCAAGATCGAGCTGTGAGCGCATAATAAATCCGGCGCCGCCGGGATTTGTTCTGGGCAAAAGCCGAAACAGCCAAAAGACAGGCAGGGCAGTATCCGATATTGCCCGCCTGTTTTTCTTTTTCTGATCTTTCCACCAACGGTCAAAGATCTGGTGGAAAACCTGGAGGAATAACCTATGTTTGAGGATACCATCGCGGCGATTGCGACCGCCCCGGGAAAGGCGGGGATCGCCTGTGTGCGGATCTCGGTACCGCAGGCCTATGAGGTCGCCGGGCGGATCTTTTATCCCGCTGATTCCCGCCGCAGCCTGGCGGCGGCAAAGGGGTATACTGCACTGTTCGGCCACACCGAGCGGGCAGGGCATTGGTTGGATGAGACAATCGCGCTCTGCTTTCGCGCCCCGAAAAGCTATACCGGAGAGGATGTCGTCGAGCTTTCGGTCCACGGGGGCGAGGCGGTGGTGCGCCAGTTGCTCGCTGCCTGTTATGACGCCGGCGCGCGGCCGGCCGGAGCGGGGGAGTTTACCCGGCGCGCCTTTCTCAACGGGCGTCTCTCGCTGACTCAGGCGGAGGCGGTCATGCAGATGATTGAGGCGACCGGCGCGGACAGCGCCCGGGCCGCGGCCGCGGCGATGGAGGGAGCACTCTGGCACAGCGTGCAGCAGATTACCCAGAATCTAACTGCGCTGGCCGGTCATATCGCAGCCTATACCGATTACCCGGAAGAGGATGTCGAGGAACTGCAGCCCGAGCGGCTGCGGGAGGTTCTTACCGACGCCCGTGGCCGGTTGCAGAAGCTGCTCGCCGATTACGAGGGGGGCAGCATCCTGCGCCGGGGAATCCGTACCGCCATTGTCGGCAGCCCGAACGTCGGTAAGAGCACCTTGCTCAACCTGATGAGTGGATTTGAAAAGGCGATCGTCACCCCGATTGCCGGCACCACCCGGGATGTCGTGGAGCAGGATGTCTCCTTTGAGGGGGCGACGCTGCTGCTGGCCGATACCGCTGGGATCCGGCAGACCGATGACCCGATCGAGGCGGAGGGCATCCGCCGCAGCAACCAGAAGCTGGAAGAGGCAAATCTGATTCTTGCAGTCTTTGACTCCTCCCGGCCGCTCTCACAGGAGGATCTCGCCCTCGCTGCGCGCTGCCGGGGCCGGCTGGCCGTCGCGGTCTTTAATAAGACCGATCTGCCCCGCAAGGCTGCGCTTGATCAGATTGCGGATTGCTTCTGCCGGGTGGTCGAGATGAGCGCGCGGGAAGAGGGATTCTCTCAGCCGCTGCGCCAGGCAATCGGCGGACTGATCGCCGAGCGGCGGCCCGATCCCGATGCGGCGCTGCTTGCCAACGAGCGGCAGCGATCCGCCGCCGCCCGGGCGGAACAGGCGCTGACAGAGGCCCTTGATGCTGCCGACGCCGGTTTTGCCCTTGACGCGGTTTCGGTCTGCGTTGACGATGCATTGGACGCGCTCTTTGAACTCTCCGGTGAACGGGCGAGCGATGCGGTAATCGAGGAAGTCTTTTCGAAATTCTGCGTCGGAAAATAATTTTTGTAATATATTTTAATGAAAATACAATTAGTATTATACAAAAGGAGGCGATCGGCCGATGGATCTTCTGGGCAGCTATGATGTTATCGTGGTGGGCGCCGGTCACGCGGGTATTGAGGCGGCCGTCGCCGCGGCCCGGCTGGGATGCCGCACCGCGCTCTTTACAATGAGTTTGGACGGAATCGGAAATATGCCCTGCAATCCCTCGATCGGGGGAACGGCAAAGGGGCATCTGGTGCGGGAGATCGACGCGCTGGGCGGGGTGATGGCGATTGCCGCCGACGCGACCTTTCTTCAGAGCCGGATGCTCAACCGCGGAAAGGGGCCTGCGGTTCATTCGCTGCGGGTGCAGAGTGATCGGCAGCGCTATCACGAGTATATGAAGCGGCTGCTCGAGCGCACCGAAAACCTTGAACTCAAGCAGGGCGAGGTGGTGCGGTTATTGTCCGAAAACGGCCGGGTGACCGGGGTCGAGACCCGGCTGCGGGCGGGATATGCGGCAAAAGCGGTTATCCTTGCGACCGGTACCTACCTCGCCGGCAGGATCTATGTCGGGGAGGCCAGCTATGACAGCGGGCCGGATGGACAGCACGCAGCAGTCGGCCTGTCGGACAGTCTGCGGCAGCTGGGTATCACGCTGCGCCGGTTTAAGACCGGCACCCCTGCCCGTGCCAACCGGCGCAGCATCGACTTCTCCCGGCTTGAGGTACAGCAGGGGGATGAGCCGGTCGAGCCGTTCAGCTTTCTGACCGAGGGCCCGCTGCAAAACAAGGTGGTTTGTCATATCACCTATACCAATGAGGAGACCCATAAGATCATCCTGGACAACATCGGCCGCAGCCCGCTCTATGGGGGCAAAATCGAGGGAATCGGTCCCCGCTACTGCCCCAGCATCGAGGACAAGGTGATGCGGTTTCGGGATAAACCCCGCCATCAGATCTTTATTGAGCCCTGTGGCGAGGATACCGATGAGATGTATCTGCAGGGGATGAGCAGCTCGCTGCCCGAGGAGGTACAGAACGCTTTTTATCATACCATCGTCGGCCTGGAGCGGCTTGAGATCATGCGCCCGGCCTACGCGATTGAGTATGACTGCTGCGACCCGCTCGAACTGGACGCCTCCCTCGCCTTTAAGGCGGTGCCGGGGTTATTCGGCGCGGGGCAGTTCAACGGAACCTCCGGTTACGAGGAGGCCGCCGCACAGGGCCTGATTGCCGGGATCAACGCCGCGCGGATGGTGCAGGGAAAGGAACCGGTGCTGCTCGAGCGGCAGTCCAGCTATATCGGCACCCTGATCGACGACCTGGTGACCAAGGGGGTCATGGATCCCTATCGGATGATGACCAGCCGCAGCGAATACCGGCTGACGCTGCGTCAGGACAATGCTGACAGCCGTCTGACCCCGCTGGGCCGGGAGATTGGGTTGGTCGATGATGTGCGCTGGGCCCGATTTGAGCCTGACCGCACCGCGAAGGACAAAGAGCTGGCGCGGCTGGCTGCACGGGTGCTGCGCCCGGCGGAGAGTAATCCGCTGCTGGAGTCTCTCGGTGAGCCGAAGGCGGTGACCGGAGTATCGGCGCTGGATCTTCTGCGGCGCCCGGCGGTCAGCTATGCGGCTTTGATCGGGGCGATCGGTCCCGGGGAAGGAGTCAGCCCCCATGTTGCAAACCAGCTTGAAACAGAGGTCAAATACGAGGGCTATATCCGCCGCCAGCAGCAGAAGATCGAATCACTGGCAAAACAGGAAAAGGTGAGGATCCCCGCCGATCTTGATTTCAATGAGATCACCGGTATCCGGCTCGAGGCGCGGGAAAAGCTGACCCGGGTCCGCCCGAAGAATCTTGGACAGGCGGGGCGGATTCCTGGGGTCAACCCGGCGGATATCGCGGTGCTCTCGGTAGAACTTGCCGCCCGCCGTGCGGCCCATCGGACAGAGGAAAGGAGAGGCCCCGATGATCAATCCTGAACGGCTGCAAAAAAACGCTGCCGGCTGCGGTCTTGCGCTGACTGGCGAACAGCTGGAATTGCTCGACCGGTATGCCGAGCGCCTGGTTGAGACCAACGCGCATTTTAATCTCACCGCCATCACCGACCCCGAGGCGATTGAGAACAAGCACTTCATAGATTCGCTGCTGCTTGCCGACCAGCCCGAGGTCGCCGGCAGTATGGTGGATGTCGGCAGCGGCGCGGGATTTCCCGGTGTCGTCGCCAAGATCTACAAACCTGATCTTGCGCTGACTCTGCTCGAGCCGACCGGAAAACGGCTGGAGTTTCTGCGCGGGCTTTGCGCCGAGCTGGGTCTTGCCGCCGATTTTCTCAAAGAGCGGGCGGAGGAAGCTGCACGCAAGGCGTGGCGGGAACAATTTGATCTCGCAACCGCCCGCGCGGTTGCCCGGCTGGATAAGCTGGCCGAATACTGTCTGCCGCTGGTGCGTGTCGGTGGATATTTTCTCGCGATGAAGGCGGAATCCGCCTCCGCTGAGCTGGAGGAGGCCCGCCCTGCGATCCGCAAACTCGGGGGTGAGGCGGTCGCGCTGCGCCGGTTCTCGCTGCCCGGCGGGGAGGAGCGTGGGATCATTGTGATTAAAAAAATATCGCATACTCCGCCAGCATACCCCAGAAATGGCGGAAAGATTGCAAAATCCCCGCTGAAATGACAGCGGCGGCCCGAATTTTGTAAATGGAAAAAACTGGAAATCAAGTTTCTTTTGTGGTATCCTGTAACTGTTCCCAAAAACCGGTTGGTTTGGGACGGTTGCAGGATTTTTTTGCGAAAGGGGACGGGGGCATGTTTTTTTCCAAGCTTCAGGTCGCAGGACAGGTGGTATTAGTTCCGCTGGACCAGATTGAGCCCTCTCCCTGGCAGGCAAGACGGCGGTTTGATCAGAAAGAATTGCAGGCGTTGGCGTGCAGTATCCGGGAGAATGGAATGTTGCAGCCGGTGACTCTGCTGCGGGAGGGAAAGGATCGATACCTGCTGGTAGCGGGGGAGCGCCGGGTTCGGGCGGCAAAGATGATCGGGATGGAAAAGGTGCCTGCGATCCTTGCCGACTATGAAGATGGACAGGCCGCCACCCTTGCGCTGGAGGAAAACCTGCGCCGCCAGCAGCTCGGCCCGTTTGAAGAGGCCGCGGCATTGCGGCAGCTGCTCACGATCTGGAACTGTACCCAGTCTGAGGGCGCAAAACGGATGGGGCTCTCACAGAGCGCATTGGCCAACAAGCTGCGGCTGCTCACCGTCTCACCGCAGGTACGGACAGCGGCCGAAGAGGCAGCGCTGACCGAGCGGCATATCCGGGCTCTGCTGCGGCTTGAAAAGGAACAGGACCAGCTGCGGTTGATCAGCGAGATTGCCGCCGGCCCGCTAACCGTCAGCCAGACTGAGCGGCGGGTCGAACAACTGCTGCGTGGGAAGAAAAAGCGTCCTGCCCGCAAGGGAATGGTGCGGGATGTAAGGATCTTTCTCAACACAGTCAATCGTGCGGTGGGATTGATGAAAAGCGCCGGTATTCCCGCTAGCGTGGAACAGCGGCAGGAGGGAGATGTACTGGAATATCTGGTGCGGATCCCAAAGGATAAGGCAACCCTTCACTAACATAGAGTATGGCAGAGGGCGGCGGACAATTTGTCCGCCGCCTTTCTGTTGTTTCACGTGAAACAAAATGGGGTATGCTGTTTCACGTGAAACAAAAGTGTCCAAAAGAAAGGAAGAAGAAAGAACCAAACAGGCAAAACCAACAAAAAGAGAAGGGAAGGCCGAAAATGGGTTCCACCCGCTGCGCCGCTGTGCTATAATTGGCAATACAGGAGTTGATCAATTTGAGCAAGGTCGTTGCGATCACAAATCAGAAGGGCGGGGTAGGGAAGACAACCACCGCCGTCAACCTCGCCTCAGCAGTAGCTGCTGCCGGTAAGAGAGTATTGCTGGTCGACCTGGATCCACAGGGCAACAGTACCAGCGGCTACGGTATCTCAAAGAGATCGGTGCAAAGCAGCGTTTACCAGCTGCTGATCGGAGAAGCCCCGGCGACCGACTGTATTCTCAAAACCAAGTACCGGGTTGACCTGATTCCATCCAATATTCAGCTGTCCGGAGCCGGCATCGAACTGGTTACGCTGGATCGACGGGAGGCGCGGCTGAGAGAGGGCCTGGCACCGGTATTGAAAAATTATGATTTTATCTTTATCGACTGCCCGCCCTCTCTCGACCTGCTGACCCTTAACGGGCTTTGTGCCTGTGATACCGTACTGGTGCCGATTCAATGCGAATTTTTTGCACTAGAGGGCCTTTCCGAGCTGATGAGCACGGTGCGAACAGTCAAGAGCAGATATAACCGGTATCTGGAGATCGAGGGGGTACTGCTGACAATGTATGACGGTCGGCTGAATCTCACGCTGCAGGTTGTTGCCGAGGTCAAAAAGTATTTCCCCAACAAGGTCTATAAGACGGCGATTCCCCGCAATGTCCGGCTCTCCGAGGCCCCCAGCTTCGGCGCCCCGGTCAATTATTATGATCGCAGTTCAAAAGGCTCACAGGCTTACGCGGAGCTCGCGGCTGAATTCCTAGCAGCAAACCGGGGCGCCGAAGCGTAAGCGAGGAGAAAGAAAAGCGGATTTTGAAAAAATCCGGCGGGCCGGCAAAGAAAGCCTGGATCAGCAGCAGCCGGATGCCGGCCCCGTGCCCCGGTCAATTATTATGATCGCAGTTCAAAATGGCCGCGGGGCTTACAGATTTGGCAGCAAACCGGATTTTGAGAACGGATAACCCAAAATGAATCAATAAAGCAAACGGATAAAAAAGGAGGGATCTGATTGGCGGCAAAAAAGGGCGGTCTTGGCAGAGGGCTGGAATCTCTCTTTGCCGAGTCCATCACCGCGCAGGCGAGCGCGCCAAGCGACCTGCCGATCGCGGAGATCGAACCCGATAAAAACCAACCCAGAAAGCATTTTGAACCCGAAAGTCTTGCCGAACTGGCCGAATCGATCCGCCAGCATGGGGTTTTGCAGCCGATTACCGTAAGACCCAACCCTGCCGGCGGCTACCAGATTATCGCAGGTGAGCGTCGCTGGCGGGCTGCACGGGAGGCGGGGCTCACCGAAATTCCCGCGATTGTGCGGGAGGTCAGCGATCAGGATGCGATGGAGCTTGCGCTGATCGAAAACCTCCAGCGGGAAGATCTCAACCCGGTTGAGGAGGCCTTCGGTTACCGGCAGCTGATCGATCGCTGCGGATTGACCCAGGAACAGGCGGCGGCACGGGTTTCAAAAAGCCGGCCGGCAGTAGCCAATGCGCTGCGATTGCTGGCGCTGCCGGAAGAGGTTCTGACCCTGCTGCGGAGAGGGGAGATCAGCGCCGGACATGCCCGGGCGGCCCTCACCCTCGAAGATCCCGATGCCCAGCGGGAGGCGGTAAGGCTGATGATCGCACAGAAACTCAATGTGCGGCAGGCAGAAGCGCTCTGCAAGCGGATGGCAAAACCGGCGCGCCCGGTGCGGGAGAACCACCGGCCGGCGCTGCCCTGTGAGGTCGAGCTTGCATTGAAAGAGGTGCTCGGCACCGAGGTCGGGGTCAAATACAAGGACGGAAAAGGCGTGTTGCAGCTGCATTTTTACAATGACGAGCAGCTGCGCGCGTTTGCGAATCTTTTGGGAAATTATGAGAAGGAGAAAAAGGACTAATGCTGGACATCAAATTTGTGCGGGAGAATCCCGAGATCGTCAAGGAGAACATCAAGAAGAAATTCCAGGATGAAAAGCTGCCGCTGGTGGACGAGGTCATCGAGCTGGACGCCGAGAACCGCAAGACCATCACCGAAGCCGAGGCGCTGCGCGCTGAGCGCAACCGCCTGTCCAAAACCATCGGCGGACTGATGGCACAGGGCAAAAAGGAAGAGGCCGAGCAGGTCAAGGCGCAGGTTGCTCAGCAGGCCGACCGTCTCAAGGAGCTCGAGGCGAAAGAGACCGAACTGGCGGACAAGATCCGCACCATTATGCTCACCATCCCCAATATTATTGATCCCAGCGTTCCCATCGGTCCTGACGACAGCCATAACGTCGAGGTTCAGCGGTTCGGCGAGCCGGTTGTCCCCGATTTCGAGATCCCCTATCACACCGAGATCATGGAGCGCTTTGACGGTATCGATCTCGACAGCGCCCGCCGGGTGGCCGGCAATGGCTTCTACTACCTGCTTGGCGACATTGCGCGGCTGCATGAGGCGGTGCTTGCCTATGCGCGGGACTTCATGATCGATAAGAAGGGCTTCACCTATGTCATCCCCCCGTTCATGATGCACGGTGCGGTGGTGCAGGGGGTCATGAGCTTCCCTGAGATGGATGCGATGATGTACAAGATCGAGGGGGAGGATCTCTATCTGATCGGTACCAGCGAGCACACGATGATCGGCCGGTTTGTCGATCAGATCATTCCCGAGGAGCAGCTGCCGCTGACCCTGACCAGCTATAGCCCCTGTTTCCGCAAGGAGAAGGGGAGCCACGGCATCGAGGAGCGGGGCGTCTACCGGATTCACCAGTTTGAGAAGCAGGAGATGATCGTCGTCTGCCGCCCGGAGGAGAGCATGGACTGGTATGAAAAGCTCTGGCAGAACAGCGTCGAGCTCTTCCGCAGCCTCGACATTCCGGTGCGCCAGCTTGAGTGCTGCAGCGGCGATCTGGCGGACCTCAAGGTCAAGAGCTGTGATATTGAGGCTTGGAGCCCTCGCCAGCAGAAGTACTTCGAGGTTTGCAGCTGCTCCAATCTCGGCGATGCACAGGCCCGCCGTCTGCGGGTCCGGGTCAAGGGTGCAGATGGCAAGAACTATCTCGCCCACACCCTCAACAATACCTGTGTTGCACCGCCGCGGATGCTGATTGCTCTGCTTGAGAACAATCTCCAGGCGGATGGCAGCGTGCGGATTCCCGAAGTGCTGCGTCCTTATATGGGCGGCAAGGCGGAGCTGCGGCCGAAAAAATAACTGGAAATTTATGGAAAACCGGGACGATACTATATCGTCCCGGTTTTTTTGGATAAAATGGGAAATACAAGCACAAAAAAGGTTGACAAGCGTGGGAAAAACCGATATAATGTTAAAGCACCATTCAAAAATGGCTTGCTTAAATGGCGGTATAGCTCAGTTGGCTAGAGCATTCGGTTCATACCCGAAGTGTCACCGGTTCGAATCCAGTTACCGCTACCAAACAAAGTTTAGGTAAA
>CALXBG010000066.1 GCA_944386485.1 uncultured Pygmaiobacter sp.
GCAAAGCGCAGTTCTCCCGGACAACCCACACGCAAAGTTCGTGGAAATTGGGTCCCCGAGGGGGCCATATCCCTTTGCATCCGTATTTGTTCGCCCGGTTCTTGATCGGACATACTCGGCGGAAAAAACCCACGTCAAAGCGTGGCAACCTCCCGCGTCATCGCATATCGCAGCTCTGCACAGGGTGCAGAGCCCTCGCAGTCGCTTAATCATAATACAATAAAACCCCCTGCAATGCAAGGGGTTTTTGAAATTTTTTTAGAAATTTTTTTGATAATTTCGTTGGGTTGCACAAACTTCACTCCACCGCTCTGTCCGGCTCTGCCAAAGGCGTTTTTCCCTCCGCTATTGTCTCTCTTTTCTCGCAAAGCATCTGCAAACCAAAGGCCGCGCAGATGAGGTAGATGCCCAGATAGTTGATTTGGTAACGCTGTCCGGCCTCCCAGAGCAGCAGAAAAAGGTATAGGCCAAAATAGGACAGATGCGGGACAAAGCATCTTCCATCCCGCCGGCGCAGCGCCAGCACCGCGCCGCCCAGCATCAGAGCGAAGACCGCCAGGTGATAGCCCTGCGTAATGTAGAGAAACTGGGTATGCCAGCGCCCCTGCTGCCAGATGCATTGTACGATAAAGCTGTCCCGCATCGGGGAGTAGGCGGCGGTGTTCATCACATCGAGATCTCCGGTTCCGAAGCTGCGAACCCCTTTGCGGTTGAGAAAAGAGAGATAGCCAAGCGGCCCCATCTCCTCCAGCCGTGCGATGAGTTCAGTTCGCGCCTGCTCCTCCTTTTCCTCGGCGGTCGGCCAATACCAGATCAGATAGTTATCCTCTGGATTGTGGGTGCCGTCCCCCTTCAGCCCCATCATAATCCAGGAGAGAAAGGGGGTTGCGGCATCTTCTGCCTTTTCCTTATCGAGGATATGGGCATACATAAAGCCGTCAAAAACTGCGCTCCAGGCGAAAAAACCGATGGCGGCGGCAGCGGCGACGGCAGCCGCCTTTTTCGGCGCGCGCAGCAGCCCGTCAATCAGCAGCGCGACCAGCGCAATTACCACCGAATACTTCTGTTTCATGCCAAAGCCGACGACCACACCCAGCACCAGCGCAAGAAGCAGCCAGCGGCGCAGACGCCGTTCATCCCGCAGGCAGAGCCAGAGCCAGACCGCCAGCGGCGCATAGAAAAGGGTGGTCGTATCGGTGTAGAAGATGCTGATATAGCATTGCAGCGGGATGCAGAGAGCCAGCATCCAAAGAGCGGTCATGCCCGTGCGGACCCCGCCGATCCGCCGGCAGCACAGATAGACAAAGAGATACCCCAGATCCAGACAAAAGGCGTTGAACAGCGCCCCCAGCACAAACAGATTCGTCCAGCCGGTGACCCGGTAAACCGCCCGAAACAAAAACTGCAGCAGGATGGTCAGCGGCATATTGTTGGGGTATTTGTAAAAGTAATCGAGGTAAGGGTCCTCGATGACGCCGGCGATGGTATAATTGTACGCGCCGGTGAAGACTCGCTCAAAATCCCGGGTAGGATACCCTGCCGCCTGCCAGTAGAAAAAGAGCTGCACAAGACTCAGCAACACAAAAAAGGCCAGCAGACAGCGCTTTTCATGACCGGACCACGCCCGTTCCAACTTGCCGGACAGCTTTCGCAGCCCGAAAAATCCGGCCGCCCACACAGCCGCAAGCGGCAGCACAATCAGCGGATTATAATCAAACCAGGGGTTAAAAAAGACGATGTTGAGCAGCAGCCATCCCATCAACAGAACAAAAATGATGTAAAACAACCGCACCGCGCCGGTTCGCACCCGCTCCATCCGAAGTTTTCCTCCTCCGCTTTTCTTGCTCATTGCGCGGAATCCCCCAGCGCGCCGAGCTTTCGCAGTACCTCCTCATCGGGGGTGATATAGGCCGTCTCATGCTTTTCAAACAAGACCATGCCCGGCTTGAGATCTCCGGTTTTTCGGATATTTTTTACCTCGGTATAATCCACCGGAACCTTTGCCGACGCGGACTGGCTGGAATGAAAGACCGCAAGCATCGCCGCCTCATTCTGGGTCGTCAGCGGGATCTCCTGCCCGCGGGAGAGCACTACCGTATGGCTGCCCGGCGCATCCTTGACATGGAACCAGAGATCCTTGCCCCGGGCGGTATGCAGGGTAAGTTTATCGTTCTGCGCGTTGTTGCGTCCGACCAGAATCTCAAAACCGTCCGATGACGTATACCGCAGAAAGTCCGCCGGTTTGCTTCGTTTTTCCTTGCGGCGGTCATTTTTGAGATAGCCGCCGGCCCGCAGTTCCTCCCGAATCTCGGCCAGCGCAGCCTCACCGGTCGCCTGCGAGACCTCATACTGCACCGACGCGAGATAATCGATCTCCCGCTGCCCGTCTGCAAGCAGCTTTTTGAGCATCTTTGCCGCGGTCTGCTTTTTCTTATATTCCTTAAAATACTTCTGGGCATTGGCCGACGGGGAAAGGCGGACATCCAGCGGGATGGTAACGGTGCTACCATCATAGTAGTTTTCAACTGTAACCTGCTTTTCTCCTTTGTGAATCGCATAGAGATTGGCCTGCAGCAGTTCGCCCCAGATTCGCAGATGATCTGCTTTTTCGGTCGCCGCCTGCTCCTCGAGCCGGGCAGTCTGCTTGCGCTTTGCCCGCTCGTAGAGATTCTGCACCGTCTTGCCGAGGTTGCGGCTCTTCTGCCGCAGCCGTTCAGCCTGATCCTTCGCCGCATAGTGCGCCTCGAGCAGCGCGCAGTAGCTCTCCCGCTCCATCAGCTGGCATCGGGGCAGATATTGGGTCAGCGGAGTAAAGCTATATTCAACCGGCTTGCCCGCCTCATCCACCACCGCGGTGGGACGCCCGCCGTCGGCATATTCCTGTTGCAGCCGGCTGATCTCCTGCTCCAGCGCATTTTGCTGCGCCAAAGTCAGTTCCCGCGCAAAGAACCGCCCTTCTCCCAGCGCGCGGAAAGCGATCTCACGGCAGACCGAGGGCGCGACGCCGCTGGCTGATTTCAGCAGCGCATCCCCAACCGGTGCATCAAAACCGGTCACCCGCTGCATCAGTTCCGCTGCAGAGAGTTCAAAGAAATCCGGTTTTCCCTGCCGCGGCGGCAGCGTATAGGGCAGGCCGGGCAGCAGCGGGCGCACCGCCGAAGCGTCGAGGTCCACCCGCTTGAGTGCATCGATGATCCTGCCGTCGTTTCCAATCACCACAAGGTTGGCATACCGGCCCATCAATTCGGCGGCAAGGGTAATCCGTACCGGGTCCCCCATCTCATTGGTGCAGGCAAAGACAAAATAGACAAGGCGTTCCCCCTGCTCTGCCCGCACCTCCTCCAGCCTGCCGGCGGTGAGATACTTGCGCAACAACATGCAAAAGGATGGGGGCACCTGCGGATTCTCAAAACTCTCCCCGGTAATTCCGATCCGGGCCGCACCGCTGCGCGCCGAGATCAAGAGTCTCGCGCTGCCCGCACGGCTTCGCATCAACAGCACCGCCTCGTCCCGGGTCGGCTGAAAGATCTTGTCCACCCGTGCCCCGTTCAGGCGGTCGTTGAGTTCCCGCGCTGTGAGCGCGAGGATTGCGGCGTCAAGCGCCATATTGGTTCACCCCTTTGATGTTGTCCGGCCATCGCCGGATCGCTTGCCAGACCGCACGGGGAGCCTGGCTCCTATGTTCGGATCTGCCGTCGTCCCGTCCTGCGGTCTGTTTTTCTATTTTATAAATAGGTAAAAGGATCTTTTCCCCGCTTGCTGACCAGCACCCGCAGATCCGGGAACCGGCGGCGCAGCTTTTCCGCCAGCACCGGCATCAGCGGAAACTCGGTGGCAAAATGGCCCGCCGCAATCAGCGCAATCCCCAGCCTGCGGGCATCAAGTGCGTCGTGGTGGCTTGCCTCCCCGGTGAGCAGACAGTCACAGCCCGCCGCCTTTGCCGCTGCGAGGAAATCGCCCCCGGCACCGCCGAGCACCGCCAGCGTCTGGACCGGACGGCCAAGATCCACCATCCGCACCCCGCCTGCGCCCAGCCGATCCCGACAGAGTGCCGCAAGTTGGGATACCGTCATCGGCATTTTCAGCTTTCCCCAGCGGCCCATCTCCTCCAGCTTTTGCACCCCCTGCAGTCCGAACAGCGCGGCGAGAATGTCATTCACCCCGCCCACAGCCGTGTCCATATTGGTATGCATGCAGATGCCGCTGATGTTCTTTTTGATCATTCGGTAGGCCGGCTGGGTGCGGTCAACCGATTTTAACGGGTGAAAGATCACCGGGTGGTGGGAGACGATCAGCTGGCAGCCGGCCATCTCCGCCTCGTTGACCGTCTCGTCGGTGATGTCCAGCGCGGTCAACACGCTGGTGATATTGCCTCCGCAGTCCACGAGAGTGCCGACGTTGTCCCAGCTCTCAGCGAGCTGCTGGGGTGCAAGTTCGCTCAAATAGGCGCGGATCTCCTCTACTCTGGGCATTCGCTCAACTCCTTTTCGACCTGCCAAAGCAGGCTGGTCAACTCTGTAAGGTTTTCCTCCCCTGCGCTGCGGCGGCCTTCCAGCTGAATCCGCAGCCGCTTTGCGAGCAGCACAAACCAAGCCTTAGCCGCCGGGCTGCGCTGTCCCCGCAGCAGCCCCAGCAGACAAAAGGCATCATCCGGTGCAAATCTCCGGCCGGTGTAGGTCGCCTGCATCACCGTATAGCAATGTCTCCCCTCGGCGACCGGAATCTCGCAGCAGAGAGCGAACCCATTCTCACACAGCCAGCGCCTCAGCTCCGGCTGGCTGCTGGCAGACAGCAGCACCAGATTATACTGCGGCGCGCGCACCCACGGCGCCGCTGCGAGGATTTCGGCAATCGTCTCCCCGCCCATTCCCGCGATGACAATATCCTCCGCCTCCTGCGGCGCGAGTACCGACAGGCCGTCGCCCAACCGACAGTCGATCCTGTCGGAGAGGCCCCGTTCTTCGACCAGCGCACGGGCGCGGCCGAGCGGCCCGGAACGCAGATCGGCCGCTACCACATAGGGGCAGCGGCCGCTCTCGATCAGATGAACTGCGAGCTTGCCGTGATCGCAACCGATGTCCGCTGCGCGGCGGCCTGCCCGCACCAGCGATGCCGCGGCGAGCAGCCTTGCACCGGGGTCCAACGGCCGGATCATTTTGCGGCGATGGCGGCGTTCAGCTTTGCCACCAGCGCGTCAGCGTCGGTGCCATGAACATAGCAGGCCTGCGCGATCGTCTCCCCGCGGGAGGAGGGACAACCCAGGCAATGCATGCCAATCTCAAGAAAGAGCGGTGCGGTCTGGGGAGCAAAATCGAGAATATCGCCGATAATCGTTTCCTTGGTGATCGTCATAACGAATCCTTCTTTCCGGGGTACTCACAGAGCGCCCCTTTATTCATTTCTACCCTATACTATACCCCAAACCGCCCCTGGATTGCAACCTCTGGACAAAAAGCGGTGTCCGGTGCATATTCGGCGCAAAATCCGGGTAATCTAGTACCGAACTCAATTTCAGCGGGCAACCGCCCGCCTGTGGAGGGAACTGTAGTATGATCAAGAAAATATGCCTCGCGCTGCTGATCATCGGCGGTCTCAACTGGGGGCTGGTCGGCCTGTTCCAGTTCGATCTCGTCGGATGGCTGCTCGGCGGGGCCGCATCGATCTTCAGTCGGGTGATCTTCACCGTCGTCGGCCTCGCCGCGGTGGTAGCGATCCCGATGCTCTTTGAGCGGGATGAACCGGACCGTCCCGACGGGCCGGTGGCGCCTTGACCGATGGCCATGCAAAAAACGACCCGTGCCTGTAACAGACACGGGTCGTTCTTTCTCAAGGCTGCGAGGACGAATCCCCAGCAGCAAAATCCTCTTCAGTCAGCTTGCCGGTCAAGAAGTCGTCCAGACGCTGTGCCTCAGCTTCAAAATCACAGCCAATCAGCGACTTGCCGGACTCCAGCCGGATGCCCCAGCAGGCATCTTCATCCGGCACCGTCATCTGGCCGCTCTCTCCACCCAGCAGGGTCGGCATCTTGAAGAGCAGCTGCCAGAGCTCCGCGTTGGTCAAATTGGTTTCGATTTTGGGCAGCAGCTTATCGATGATCAGGTTGATCTTCGAGGCGGTGAGGGTTGAAACCTGCTCCGCTGCCGCAATAACGACCTCGCGCTGACGTCCAACCCGGTTCCAGTCGCTGTCCAGATGCCGCATCCGTGCATAAACCAGCGCAGTCGGGCCGTCCAGACGGGCGGGACCGGCTTCCCACCGCTCTTCGCCGGCGATACCGTTCATGTATTCGGCCTCCGCTTCGCTGAGGTCCACCACCACGCCGCCGATATCGGTAATGCCGGTCTCAAAGATGGTGAAATTGATCCGCACATACCGATCGACATCAACTTTATAGTAGTCCTGCAACGTCTTGAGCAGCAGCTCGGGACCACCGTAAGCAAAAGTATGGGTCAGCCAGTCATCCCCCTGATCCGGGATCGAAACCCCAACTCCCCGCTCAAAGGAAACCAGCTTCCAGGTATTTTCCTTGCTGTTGATCGAGAGCAGCATAATGCTGTCCGCCCGCGCGACATCCGAGATGTCCTCCTCCCGCTCGTCCGATCCGATCAGCAGGATATTGGTGATCTCGTCGTGTACATTGACCTCGCCTTCGGGCGGCTCAATCTCGCCGCCATTTTCCATAACATCAATATAGTCGAGATCCAGATGGTCAAAAGAGAGCTGTTCGTCCTCCGGATCAATCGAACCGGTCGTATAGCTGGTCGACCGATCCAGCAGGTTCATCTTGCTATTGATATAAAACGCCGCAAGCGCCAGCAGCAGTATCGCAATTCCCAAAATTACCGCCAGCACAGCCAGCATAATTCTTTTTTTCCTCGACATCGGCTTTTTCCCCTTTTCAGAACTCACCGTCATCTCTCCTTTCCCAAGCTGATATTTTAACGCATCTTTATTAAAATTGGATGAACTTTCAAAAAATCTCAGCCGTCAAACAGATTTCTCTTGTTGTGGGTGTAAACCGAGAGCGCCAAACCCATACACAGATAAAGCATGAGCACCGAGGTACCGCCGGCGGTGAAGAAGGGCAGCGTAATACCGATGACCGGCAGCAGCGAGAGGTTCATTCCGACATTGACAATCGTCTGCCAGATGATGACCGCCGAAATACCCACGCAGATCAGCGCACCCAGACGGTCCTGGCTGCGGAAGGCGGTCGCGATCAGCTTGGCTGCCAGTCCAAACAACAACAGCAGCACCAGCAGGCTGCCGACAAAGCCCATCGACTCAGAGATATAAGAGAAGATGAAATCGTTTTCAGCCTTTGGCACCGTATGGTGATCCACCCCGAAAAAGCCCCGGCCGGTGATCTGCCCGGCACCGATCGAGATGCCGGCCTGGGTCTGCTGCCACATCACATCGGGATAGCTCTCAGGGTCCAACAGCGCGTAGATCCGCTCCTTTTGATAATTTTCCAGGATGAAGAACCAGAGCACCGGTACCGCGACGACCACACAGCCGATCCCCGCAAAGATGTACTTCCGGGGCAGTCCCGCGACAAAGAGCATCGACAGGCCGATCAAAAGAAAGATGAGCGCTGTGCCGTCATCGCCCTGAAAATGAATTAACAGAATCGGCGCACCCAGATGTGCCAGCAGCGCCACGAGGGTGCCCGGTTCCTCCATTCGGTCACGGCAGTTATCCAGATGCAGCGCAAAGGTGAGAATAAAGCTGATCTTCGCCAGCTCGGTCGGCTGGATTGAGAGCCCCATCGGCAGTTCGATCCAGGATTTATTGCTTGTGTTGAGCGGAGAATAGCCGATCACGAAGGTCAGCAGCACCAGGCCCCAGGTCACCGCCACATGGAAAGGCCAGCTCGAAGCGAGCGCATGGTAGTCAAAGGTAGAGATGATGACCGCGCAGATCAGACCTGCTGCGGCAGCTCCGGCCTGCACAATCGGCAGCCGGTAATTTTCAAAAAAGCTGTTATCCACGCTGGCCGCATCATGAGCAAAAGAGGTCAGAGCTAACACCGACAACCCGCTGCAACAGATGCACAGCAGGATAAACAGCTTGTCAGTATTTTTGATATATTCCCGAATTGCTTTCAAAACGAAACTCCCTTATACAAACTGCGCGTATGCCGCGCTGTCTTTTTCAGATAACGATGCTTTATAAGTATAGCATAGAAACTTTTTTTTGCACCCAAAACCAAAAAATTTTCAAAATCTTTTAATTTTTTCTCCCTTCCCCGCGCTCTTTTCCTCCCCGTGCGGATGTGGTATACTTACAAAAGAGTTTATTGACCCGCAGGAGGAAGTTTATGGGGGTTTATCTTTCACATTCCAAGGAAGAGACCGCCGCGCTGGGCCGCCAGCTGGCCGAAGAGCTGCGCGGCGGCGGTCTGGTTGTCTTTACCGGCGGACTGGGTGCGGGCAAGACTGCTTTCTGCGGCGGCATTGCCGAGGGGCTGGGTTGTACCGACCCGGTCAGCAGCCCAACCTTCAGTATTGTCAATGTCTACCGCGGACCGGTGACCTTTGCCCATTTTGATATGTACCGCATCCGATCCGAGGAAGATCTGTATGCCTGTTCTTTTTATGACTATCTCGACAGCGGTGCGGCGGTCGCGGTCGAGTGGAGCGAAAACATCGCCGACTATCTCGATGAGCCCTGTATCCGGGTTGAGATCGAAAATCTGGGTCTTGATGAGCGAAAAATTACCGTGACGGGGGCGAAGTATCTTTGATTACCCTTGCTTTGGACTCTTCCGGAAAGGCGGCCGGCGTTGCCCTTCTGCGAGAGGAAGAACTGATCTATGAAGCCTATCTCAACAATGGGCTGACCCACAGCGAAACGCTGCTGCCGATGGTTCAGCGCGCTTTTGAGACCACCGGAACAGCGCTGCCTGAAATCGGGCTGCTGGCGGTCGGGGCCGGGCCGGGCAGCTTTACCGGTCTGCGGATCGGGCTTGCGCTCGCCAAAGGGCTTGCGCTGCCCGACGCGATTCCCTGCGCGGGGGTTTCCTCGCTTGAGGCGCTCGCACGCAGCATCCCGTTGACGGATGGCGCTGCGGTTATCGCGGCTGCCGATGCGCGCCGCGGCGAGGTCTACTATGCCGCGTTCCGCCGTCAGGGGACGACCCTTGTCCGGCTGTGTCCCGACACGGCCGGGCGGCCCGACCCGCTGGCTGCGCTGCTGGCAGAGGAAGAAAAAACGGTTTTTGTGGTTGGTGACGGCGCGCAGGTGTGCTATAATAGGCTCAAGGAAGCAATTCCGCTGGAGCCTGTACCCGACTGCTGGCAGTTGGGCCGGGCAGCAGGGGTTGCCTTTGCCGGCAGAGCCCTTTGGCTTGCAGGCTGCGCGGTACCCGCCGCACAGCTGCGGCCGGACTATCACCGGTTGAGCCAAGCCCAGCGGGAACGAATGGAAAAAATGAAGGAGAGTGAAAACCAATGAGCATGATTGCATTGGGAGCGGATCACGGCGGTTATGAACTGAAGGAAGCGGTTAAGAAGCACCTGGATGAGATCGGGGTGCCTTACAAGGATTTCGGTTGCTTCTCCACCGAGAGTGTCGACTATCCCGACATGGCCAAGCCCGCCTGTGAGGCGGTGGTCTCGGGTGAGTGCGACAAGGCCCTGCTCTTCTGTGGCACCGGCGTCGGCATCAGTATCGCGGCAAACAAGATCAAGGGAATCCGCGCCTGCTGCTGCAGCGACTATTTCAGCGCAAAATACACCCGCGCACACAATGACGCCAACGCGCTGTGCATGGGCGGACGGGTGGTCGGCCCCGGGCTGGCCATTGAACTGGTCGACGTCTTTTTGAATACAGAATATGAGGGCGGTCGGCACGCGCTGCGGGTCGCAAAGATCGCCGCGTTGGAAGACGCCCGCTGATTCGGTTTTTTCCGCCCTGCCCGTCCGGCGGCAAAGACAGGCGCGGTCGCTCGCAACTCATTACCCTTTCCGCCGGAGAATGGAGATTATCATGAAAGAGCCCATGATTCTGGACCATCCCCTGTTGCAGCACAAGGTCAGCCATCTGCGGGACATCAATACCGGCACCAAGGAGTTCAAGGAGCTGGTCAGCGAAATCGCGACCCTGATGTGCTATGAGGCGACCCGCGACCTGCCCACCGAGGAGGTGGAGATCACCACCCCCATCACCACCGACAAATTCAAGGTTCTCGCCGGCCGCAAGCTGGCAGTTGTGCCGATTCTGCGTGCCGGACTGGGAATGGTGGATGGAGTGCTCGCCCTGATCCCCGCTGCGAAGGTCGGCCACATCGGCCTGTACCGTGATCCGGCAAGTCTTGAGCCGGTCGAGTACTACTGCAAACTGCCCGCCGACATTTCCGAGCGGGAGGTTATGGTGCTCGATCCGATGCTGGCTACCGGCGGCAGCGCGGTCGATGCGATCTCCCAGATCAAAAAGCGGGGCGCCAAGAACATCAAGTTCCTGTGCATCATTGCAGCGCCCGAAGGAATCAAGAAGCTGCACGACGCCCACCCGGACGTTGAGATCTTCGCCGCTGCGCTGGATAAGTGCCTCAACGAGCACGGCTACATTGTGCCCGGTCTCGGCGACGCGGGCGACCGGATCTTCGGCACCAAATAAGTTTTCAGATTGACAAAGAGGGGATGGCTGCGGCCATCCCCTCTTTTTTGCTGTAAATCCTGTTACCCCAGCCCGCGAGCCGGTTTTTCGCCCCAGCCGGCATAGGTCCAGCCGCTCTCCGAGGTGGTTTTCATCAATACAGCTTTGCGCTGGCCGTAGTTCCCCTGTCCCAGCGTCAGCGTCCAGCTTTCATCCTCGGGGTCAATTCTCAGGCTGTCCGCCTTGAAATAATAAGTGCCCTCAAACTCCGGCAGCGGAAGTTCGAGCTGGGTAAAGGTCGCGCCGCCATCCTCAGTATACCAGTATTCCGGTTCCTCATTGGGCACATCCAGCGAAAGGATCCCGTGCATCCGATCGGCAAAGGTGACCCCGTTGAGCAAACGGTTGCTGGGCGGCTTTTCCATCTGCTGTTCTACCCAGCTGGTCCCGCCGTCCGAAGTAAAAAAGAGGGTTTTTGTTTCGCTGTTCATCTGCCGGTCTCCTCCCACCGCGATGACCCCCTCCTCTGCTGACCAGAAATCGACGCAGCAGACCCGCAGACGATCAATGCCCGACGGACAGCGGAACTCGATCCAGTTCTGGCCGCCATCATGAGACACACAGCCGAAAAACTGCACCAGATCTCCACCCACAAAGGCAAAGGTCTGAGCATCAAGATAGCAGCTGCCCGCCGCAATTTCTCCGCCATCGCTGTTGCCGTCCCCCGTCCTTTCCAGCTTCTCCTGCGAATAGGGGACCTTTGCAACCCGCTCGCCGGCGGCATTGTCCACAATCCAAACCTCGCCGTCCTCTGTGACAAAGCGATAGGGTTCTTCCTCCAAAGGAAGAGGGGTTGCGGTCGGAGTTGGGGTCGGAGGCGCCGGCGTCGTCTGCGGAACCGATGGGAAAACCGTTTCCACACCACAGCCCGAGAACATCAATGCCAACACAAAGGGCAGCAAGGGAAGCCATCTCTTTCGCTTCATTTTAACCTCCTCATATGGCAAAGACGGGGCGCAGCGCGCCCCGTCCCGTTTTGATCTGTTCCTTCGATTAATAGGCCTTGCCCCAGATGACCATCGTCCTGGCAGGACGACCGCAGCAGGGGCAGACGTCAGAGAGATTTTCCTGCTCGAACGGCATACAGCGGCTCGAGAGGCCGGCCTCCTCCTTCATCTTCTCCTCGCAGGCCTCGTCGCCGCACCACATCGTCTTGATAAAGCCGGTGTGCTCAGCAGAGAGCTGCTTGACCTCCTCCATCGTGACCGCGCTCCAGGTGCGGTTCTCCCGGTTTTCCAGCGCGCGCTGATAGAGGTTCTCACCCAGCGCCTCCAGCAGGCGGGGAATCTCGGTCTCCAGCGCGTCAAGCGGCACAAAGGTCTTTTCCCGATTGTCCCGGCGCACCAGCACGCATTGACCCTTCTCGATGTCCTTGGGCCCGATTTCAAGCCGAAGCGGCACACCCTTCATCTCGTACTGGCTGAACTTCCAGCCGGGCGAATTGTCCGAGCTGTCCAGATGGACGCGGAAGTTCTTTGCAAGCCGCACCCGCAGCTCCTCAGCCTTTTCGAGAACACCGGGCTTGTGCTGCGCGATCGGCACAATCGCGATCTGGATGGGCGCGACAGCGGGCGGCAGGATCAATCCCTCGTCGTCGCCATGGGTCATAATGATCGCGCCGACGATTCGGGTGGACATGCCCCAGCTGGTCTGGAAGGGATACTGCAGCTTGTTGTCCCGGCCCGCGAAGGTGACGTCAAAGGCACGGGAGAAGCCGTCGCCGAAGTAGTGGCTGGTGCCGCTCTGCAGCGCCTTGCCGTCGTGCATCATCGCCTCGATGGTGTAGGTAGCCTCTGCGCCCGAGAATTTCTCGCTGTCGGTCTTGCGGCCCTTGACCACCGGGATCCGCAGGTACTTCTCACAGAACTCGGCGTAGCAGTTGAGCTGCTGCTCGGTCTCGGCGATCGCCTCCTCGGCAGTCTCATGGATGGTATGTCCCTCCTGCCACCAGAACTCCCGGCTGCGGAGGAAGGGGCGGGTGGTCTTCTCCCAGCGCACGACGCTGCACCACTGGTTGTACAGCAGCGGCAGGTCGCGATAGGACTGCAGCACGTGGGCAAAGTGATCGCAGAACAGCGTCTCGCTGGTCGGGCGCACACAGAGCCGCTCTTCCAGCTGCTCGGCACCGCCGGTGGTGACCCAGGCGCACTCGGGGGCAAAGCCCTCAACGTGGTCCTTCTCCTTCTGCAGCAGGCTCTCGGGGATAAACAGCGGCATTGCCACGTTCTGATGCCCGGTCGCCTTGAACATCCCATCCAGAATATGCTGGATGTTCTCCCAGATCGCGTAGCCGTAGGGGCGCAGGATCACGCAGCCCTTGACCGAGGAGTAGTCCACCAGCTCCGCCTTTTTGCAGATATCGGTATACCACTGTGCAAAGTCCTCGTTGATGGGGGTAATCGCCTCCACCAGTTTCTTGTTCTGTTCACTCATCTGCCTTTGACACTCCCTTTTTACTTGTGAAAAAACAAAGCCTCCTGTCAGACGTCGGAGGCTTTGCCGTTCTCAATTCAACTTCTGCCGATCAGGTGTTCTCCTCGATATAGCGCACAACATCGCCCACGGTCTTGATATTCTCAATCTCCTCGTCCGGGATCTCGATACCAAACTCGTCCTCGAGAGACATCACAAGGTCGACCACATCGAGGGAATCCGCCTCAAAGTCCTCCACAATATCGGAGTCCATCGTGACCTTGTCCTCCTCCAGATCCAGCTGATCACACAGGATCTCTCTGACCTTTTCAAAAACCATCAATCGTTCCTCCCAAGAGATTTTTCCTATACCTCTTTATACCGTCTTTTACCTGCCTTGTCAAGGGAATAATGCAAAGAATTTCATATTGTTTCATTGCATAAAACAGGTGGGCGGCACAAAGGCCGCCCGCTGCCCGCTATGCTTTTCTCTGATCCGCCCGGTGCTTCCCTCAGCCAAAAACCAGATCCACAATCATATCCTGAATCTGTTCATGGGTCATTCCGCCAAAGGTGACAAGACGCCGCAGCGGCAGCCCCCGCATCAGCTCCCGCATCATCTGATCGGTTCCCGCGCCGAGCCCCTCGCCTGTACCCGCATCGTCCGAGACACCCAGCGCCTTCGCAACCGCGTCGATCGCCGCCACATGCCGGCCGCTGTCCAAAACCTCGCCCAGCGTGGTGGTATCATCGATCAGCCTGCTCCCCCGCCATTCGGCTTCAATCACAGCGCGCAGCGGCAGCGAGCGGCTGTGCGGGCCGACGCCGATCTCGTACTTCCCGGCAGGCAGAATCCATTTGTGCAGACGCTCGTCATAAAGTTCGAAACTGCGGCAGTCAAGATGGAAGAGAACCTCCCTCTCCTCGCCCGGCGCCAGCTCGACCTTGGCAAATCCCTTGAGTTCCTGCACCGGCCTATCGGTGTGATCCTGCGGGCGGACATACAGCTGCACCACCTCACGCCCGCTGCGCGCGCCGGTATTTTTTACCTTTACTTTTACCGTGATCTCCTTTTTCTGTGCGTCCAGCCGGTCGCAGTCCAGCGCAATGTCGGTATAGGCAAAGCTGGTATAGGACAAGCCGTACCCGAATGGGAAGAAGACCTCCATTTTCCGGGCGTCATACCAGCGATAGCCGACATAAACGTCCTCGCCATAAAAGACCCGCTTGCCGTTGCCGGGGAAGTTGAGAAAAGACGGAGTATCTTCCAGTCGGAGCGGGAAGGTCTCAGCCAGACGCCCGGACGGGTTGACCGCGCCGAACAGCAGATCCGCCTCCGCTTCACCGACCGCCTCGCCGCCCAGATACATCTCAAGTACCGCCGCGACCTTATCCAGCCAGGGCATTGTGATCGGGCTGCCGTTGTGCAGCACCACCACCGTGTTGGGCTGTACCGCCGCGACCGCTTCGATCAGCTCGTTCTGGCAGGCGGGCAGTTCGAGATGGGTGCGGTCATAGCCCTCCGACTCATAGGCATCGGGAAGGCCGGCAAAGATCACCGCGCACTCGGCCTCCCGCGCGGCCGCAACCGCCTCTTGCAGCTTTTCGCCGTCAGCCTGATCCGAGTCGACCGAAAATCCCTCCGCATAGCGAATCCGGGCCAGCGAGGCACAGGACTCCAGCGCATTGGTCACCTTCACACTATTGATGTGAGAGGAACCGCCGCCCTGATACCGCGGTTTTTTCGCAAAGCCGCCGATAAACGCCAGCGAGGCCCCCTGCTTGAGGGGTAAAACGCCCTCGTTTTTGAGCAGTACCGCCGTCTGACCCGCCGCCTGCCGGGCAAATTCATGCTGTGCCTGCCGGTCATAGGTCGGCGCCGGAGCCTTCGGGTCGTTTCCCCTTGCGATCCAGCGCAGCAGGCGGCGAACCGCCTCATCCAGCACAGCCTCATCCAGCAGACCGTTTTTAACCCGCTCGACAATCCGCTTGTCATTCTCCCCGCCGCTGGCCGGCATCTCCAGCTCCAGTCCCGCCTTCAGCGCACGGCAGCGGTCATTCATCGCGCCCCAATCGGTCATGACGATTCCGTCAAAGCCCCACTCCTCCCGCAGGACCTGATCCAGCAGCCACTCATTTTCACAGCAGTAGGTACCGTTGATCCGGTTATACGCGCACATTACCGTCCAGGGCTGTGCCTGACGCACCGTCTTTTCAAAGGGTACCAGATAAACCTCCCGCAGCGCCCGCTCGCTGACCTCAGCGCTGACCGACATGCGGTTGCTCTCCTGGTTGTTGGCCGCAAAATGCTTCACGCTGGTACCAACCCCCCGAGACTGCACCCCCTGTACGTAGGCCGCCGCCATCTCCCCTGCCAGCCAGGGGTCTTCCGACAGATACTCGAAGTTGCGCCCGCACAGCGGGCTGCGCTTGATATTCACCGCCGGGCCCAGCAGGGTGTGCACCCCTTCGCCCGCGGCGGTTTCTCCCAGCACCTCCCCCAGCTGACGGATCAGATTGGTGTCAAAGCTGGAGGCCAGCCCCGCCCCGGACGGATAACAGACCGCGCGCACACTCTCATTGAGCCCGAGGTGGTCGCTCTCCCCCTCCTGCTTTCGCAGTCCGTGCGGCCCGTCGGTCACCATGACTGCGGGCAGCCCCAGCCGTTCAATCGCCTTGGTATGCCAAAAATCCGCCCCTGAGCACAGGCTTGCCTTTTCCTCCAGCGTCATCTGCGAGAGTATCTTTTCGATCTCAAGTTCCATCCCGCGTTGCTCCTTTCCTGTTTTTATGGGACACGTGTCTCACAACATTCTATCTCAAATTATCGCAAGAAAAAGCGGATTGTCAATTGACAATCCGCCTTAATATTTCTTCTGTTCTTCGGCTATTTTGCCGACAACCCTTCAACCAATAGTGCAGGTAATGCGGTCAGATACTCTTCAGCATACCCCTGTTCTTCCCGCAGATGGGCCGCGCGGGGAAGAACCCGCTGCGCCGCCGCAAGCAATGTATTGATCAGCAGACGGCAGGCCAGCGGATCGGGCAGATCATACCGCAGGCTGCCGTCCGCCTTGCCGTGGCGCAGTACATCCTCGACCGGCGTGCAGAAAAAGGTCCGGTTGAACTCGACATACCGCCTGGCCGCTTCAATCTCGGGATAGGGGCCGGAAAAGAGCTGGTCGAATTCGTCCAACAGCCGCACCTCACGGGGGTGGGCGAGCAACAGCGCGGTGATCTGCTCGAGCACCGCACGCAGCTGCGCGCGCCCATCCGTGCACTCCGTCTCAGGCAGGTTTTGTGGCTGCAAGGCGGCGAGGATCTCCGCCGCAATTTGAAAGGCGAGATCCTCTTTGGAGGGGAAATAGCGATAAAGTGAACTGCGGCCGATCTGTGCGCGGGCGGCGATCTCCTTCATCTCGGTGGCGGCAATGCCCCGCTCAAGAAACAGGTCACGGGCAACCTCGAGAATTCTTTTCTCGCTGATGTCGGCCGGTCTGGCCATCTGGACCCCTCCCTTCTTGTGCTTTTGCCAGTATACCACACCACAACCGTGCTGTCCACGCAAAAAAGAGGGGCGGAAAACCGCCCCTCTTTTACTCTGTTTTACTGTCCGACGATCGGCAGCGGGGTGGGTTCGACCACCTCGGTATTCTGCATGCTGTCCATAAAGGCGAGGTATTCTTCCTTGGTCATAACCGGCTTGTAGTCCGCAATGTTCTCCTTCGCCTTCGCCGCGCCGTCCTTCATCAGACGATACGCGGTCAGCGCGAAGATCTTGGCGGTAACGACATAGGCCAGATACTCATCCTCAACTCGGATGTCGGGATTGTGCAGGCTGCCGACATAGCCGCCGGTGGAGAAATGGACCAGCGGCATCAGGGTCGCCACATCGCCAAAGTCATCGCTGCCAGTGGAGTGCTCGAGCAGATCGCGGCGGTTGGTGTACTTGCCCTCGGCTGCGATATCGTCCAGCACGCTCTCCAGCACCTCAGTATGGGGATTGACGACATTGGACATGTAACCGGACATCGTCTCGATGGTGACGCCGCAGCCGGTCGCCATCGCGGCGGCCTTGAGCGCGCGGTCGACCTTCATCGAGGCGTCTTTATATGCTTCAGGGGTCTTGGCACGGACCGAATACTGCATCGTAACATCGTCGGCAATGACGTTGACCGCGGTGCCGCCGCCCGAGATAAAGCCATGCACCCGCACGGTATCCTCATCCCGGAAGCTCTCCTGCTGCAGCGCGATGTTGACCATCGCGGCAGTAGCGGCGTTCAGCGCATCGATGCCTTCGTGCGGGGAACCGGCGGCGTGGGCGGCGCGGCCCTTGAAGGTCACCGTCTTATTGACAAAGCCGTTGGAGCTGTTGTTATAGACGCCGTAGTCCGCGCCGGGGAAGATATGATGACCCAGCGCAATGTCGATGTCATCAAACGCGCCGACCCGGATCAGCTCGCACTTGCCGCCGCCGTAGCCGAGCTTGCCCTCCTTCATCAGCTGGTTTTTGAACTCGATGTCGACAAACTCCTCGGCCGGAACCGCCATAAAGCAGAGGTTGCCGCCCATCGCGGCCGCGACCTCGGGATCAGCCAGCGCCATCGCCGCACCGACCACGCCGGTCAGCTGAGCATTGTGACCGCAGCAATGAGATGCGCCGGTCTCGCTCCAGGCATCCGGATGGTTTGGGATGGGCAGCGCGTCCATCTCCCCGATGACCGCCAGCGTCGGGCCCTCGGTGTCCTTCGGCTTGAGATAGCTCTTGACGCCGGTGATTGCAAGGCCGGTCTCGGAATCCATGCCCAGCTTTTTCATCTCCTCGACGAATTTGCCGGCAGTCCGAACCTCTTTATAGCCCAGCTCGGCATGGCAGAAGATGTCACGGCCAAAGGCCATGATCTCGTCCTTCTTGCTCTCGATGATGTCACAGATCTTTTGCTCAATTCTGTCCATTGTCTCATTCCTCCCCAAATCAGATTCTTCCCACCGGCAGATATCGTTCTACCACTTCAATGCGTCGATGTGAAGCACTTAATGCCCTTATTATAATCGCTGCCGGGGAGATTGTCCAGCAGAAAACACAAAATTCAACCCGCTGTATTAGAAAATTTATGAAAAAGCGGCGTGTCCGCTTTTTTAGCGGACACGCCGTGCAACGCAAAAAATACAAAAATCGCTTATTTGCCGACGATCGGCAGCGGTGTGGGCTCGACCACCTCGGTGGTGAGCATGCTCTCCATAAAGGCAAGATACTCTTCCTTGGTCATGTTCGGCTTGTAATCGGCAATGTTCTCCTTCGCCTTCGCCGCGCCGTCCTTCATCAGACGATACGCGGTCAGCGCGAAGATCTTGGCGGTGACAACATAGGCCAGATACTCATCCTCAACCCGGATGCCGGGGTTGTGCAGGCTGCCGACATAACCGCCGGTGGAGAAGTGAACCAGCGGCATCAGAGTCGCCACATCGCCGAAGTCGTCGCTGCCGGTCACGTGGAAGGAGGCGTCCATATCCTTGCGGTTGGTATACTTGCCCTCAGCCATAATGTCCTTCAGCACACTATCCAGCACCTCGGTGTGGGGGTTGGGTACACCGGGCATGTAACCGGGCAGGGTCTCAATGGTGACACCGCAGCCGGTGGCCATCGCAGCGGCTTTGAGGGAGCGATCGACCTTCATCGAGGCATCCTTGAACGCCTCGGCGGTCTTGCCCCGGACCGAGTACTCCATCGTGACATGGTCGGCGATAACATTGACCGCGGTACCGCCGTCCGAAATAAAGCCGTGTACCCGCACGGTATCCTCATCCCGGAAGCTCTCCTGCTGCAGCGCAATGTTGACCATCGCGGCGGTAGCGGCATTCAGCGCGTCGACGCCCTCATGGGGAGCTGCGGCCGCGTGGGCCGAAACGCCCTTGAAGGTGACCGTCTTGTTGACAAATCCATTGGAGCTGCCATTGTACAGGCCAAAATCGGCGCCGGGGAAGGTGTGGTGTCCCATTGCAATATCGATATCGTCGAACGCGCCGACCCGGATCAGCTCGCACTTGCCGCCGCCATACCGAATCTTGCCCTCCTTCATCAGACCGGTACGGAACTCAACATCGACATACTCCTCGGCCGGAACCGCCATAAAGCAGAGGTTGCCGCCCATCGCGGCCGCGACCTCGGGATCGGCCAGCGCCATCGCCGCGCCGACCACGCCGGTCAGCTGGGCGTTATGGCCGCAGCAATGGGATGCGCCGGTCTCGCTCCAGGCATCCGGATGGTTGGGGATGGGCAGCGCGTCCATCTCGCCGATGACCGCCAGCGTCGGGCCCTCGGCATCCTTCGGCTTGAGGTAGCTCTTGACGCCGGTGATCGCGTATCCGGTTTCGGGCTTCATGCCCAATTTCTCCATCTCCTCAACAAACCGGCCGCTGGTCCGCTTCTCCTTGAAGCCCAGCTCAGCATGGCAGAAGATATCCCGCCCAAAAGCAATGATCTCATCCTTCTTGCTCTCAATGATCTCACAAATTTTTTGCTCGATCTTGTCCATCACAGTTCCCTCCCGAAAAAAGGCCCGGAACCCCCGGGCATTTTATTTTTGATGTTCTTATTATACTTTCTTTCGCTTTGGTTGTCCATAGGCGGACAGCTGTTTTTCAGAATCACTATTCAGTACCGTATATTTACCGATCCAGCCAAACAAAAAAGCAGGCCGCTGCATATGCATATGCAGCGGCCCGCTTTTTTATTTGGGAAAGAGAAAGGTTTTGTTATTTGGACAGGCGCTCCTTGAGGGCAGCCAGCTCAGCACGCAGCTCGGCGGGCACATGGTCGCCGATCTGGTTGTAGAGCTCCTCGACGCCGGCGGCGTCCTCGAGCCAGAGATCCTTGTCGACGCTCAGCAGGCCCTTGACGGTGTCGAGAGTGACGTCGTCCAGACCGGTGATGTCGATGTCCTCCGCCTTGGGCAGGTAGCCGATCGGGGTCTCGACCGCGTCGACCTCGCCCTTGCAGCGCTTGAGGATCCACATCAGGACACGCATGTTGTCGCCGAAGCCCGGCCAGATGAAGTGACCCTCGTCATCGGTGCGGAACCAGTTGACATGGAAGATCTTGGGAGCCTTGTCGCCCAGCTTGCGGCCCATCTCGATCCAGTGCGCGAAGTAATCGCCCACGTTGTAGCCGAAGAAGGGACGCATCGCCATCGGGTCACGGCGGACCACACCGACAGCACCAGCGGCGGCAGCGGTGGTCTCAGAAGCCATCGAAGAACCGACATAGACGCCGTGGTTCCAGCTGAAGCTCTGGTAGACCAGCGGAGCGGTCTTGGCGCGGCGGCCGCCGAAGATCATTGCGGTAACCGGCACGCCAGCGGGATTATTGAACTCCTTGGACAGGCAGGGGCAGTTGGCAGC
>CALXBG010000067.1 GCA_944386485.1 uncultured Pygmaiobacter sp.
GCGAGAGCCGCAATCTTTTCCCGCGTCAGCCGGTGCACCGTCCACTCATCCATCGGCACCGCTCCCAGCGAGCGGTAAAACCCGATCGAAGGGGTATTCCAGTCCAGGCAGCTCCACTCGAACCGGGGGCAGCCGCGCGACTCGGCAACGGCAGCCAGCGCCCGGAACAGCGCTTTGCCGTACCCCTTTCCGCGATAGGCGGGCCGGACAAACAGATCCTCGAGGTAGAGGCCCTCGTGCCCCTCAAAGGTTGAGAAGTTGAAGAAGTAAAGAACAAACCCCACCGGCTCGCCCGCCTCCTCGGCAATCATCGCATGTGCGACCTGCCGCTCAAATAGTGCCGCCTGCAACCCCTCTTCGGTCGCGACGACCTGGTCGGCCATCCGCTCATACTCAGCCAATTCCCGGATCAACTCCAGAATCAAGCCGACATCCCGCGGCTCTGCCGGGCGGATGACCAGCTCTTTGTTTTTGCTTGGCATCAACAATCCTCCTCAGCTGCGATCCTTTTTCTGGTTGGCGCGGAAGGCCATATAGCTCTCGAGGATCACGGTGGCGGCCACCGCATCCAGCACCTCCTTGCGCTTCTTGCCGAAGGTGCCGTTGTCCGACAGAATGTTCGCCGCGCTGATGGTGCTGCTGCGCTCATCCCACAGCTCGATGGGCAGCGGCAGCAGGGTGTGCAGAATACTCGCCAGCTTGCGGGTTTTCTCCGCACGCGGCCCTTCCGAGCCGTCCATATTCAGCGGCAGCCCGACAACAATCATCTCGGCCTCATACTCCCGCGCGGCATAGACAATCTTCTCCGCGACCTTGGGCATCGACTTTTCCGTAATGATCCCGATCGGCGAAGCCAGAAATTCGGTCCGGTCGCACATCGCAAGACCGGTGCGGGTATCGCCATAATCTACTGCAAGAATCTTCATCTAACTTCCCTCTTTCCGCCGCCCGTCCAGCGGCGGCTGTCCTTCACAGGATAGCATGAACAGGCGTTTTTTTCAAGTGACAGGACAGGGCCGGACCCCGGGTTGTACTGCCGGGTTCCGGCCCTGATGATTATTTTTGAATCAGTACAGCTTTGCGCCGGCGGGGATGGCGTCATCCACCATCAGCAGATGGAGCTTTTCCTCTCCCTCTTCGGTGTGAATGGCGCTGAGCAGCATGCCGCAGGACTCGATGCCCATCATCGCGCGCGGGGGCAGGTTGGTAATCGCGATCAGCGTCTTGCCGACCAGCTGTTCGGGCTCGTAATAGGCATGGATGCCGCTGAGGATAACCCGGTCGGTGCCGGTGCCGTCGTCGAGGGTGAACTGGAGCAGCTTTTTGCTCTTCTTCACCGCCTCACAGGCCTTGACCTTGACCGCACGGAAGTCGGACTTTGAGAAGGTTTCGAAATCGACAAACTCGCTAAACAGCGGCTCGATCTCGACCTTCGAGAAGTCGATCGGCGCAGCCGCCGCAACCGGTGCGCTCACAGCCGGTGCGGGAGCGGCGTTCTGCTTCTCCTCCTCGGTCGGGCGCATCGTGGGGAAGAGCAGAACGTCCCGGATCGAGTCGGAATCGGTCAGCAGCATGACCAGCCGATCAACCCCGAAGCCGAGGCCGCCCGTCGGGGGCAGGCCATACTCCAGCGCGGTGACATAGTCGTAGTCGACCTGTGCGCGGCTGGTCGGATCGAGCTTTTTGCGCTCGGCGACCTGACGCTCGAACCGCTCCTTCTGGTCGATGGGGTCGTTGAGCTCGCTGAAAGCGTTGCCAAACTCGGTGGCGTTGATGAAGTACTCAAACCGCTCGGTAAAGGCGGGGTCGTCCGGCTTGCGCTTGGCCAGCGGGCTGATCTCGACCGGGTAGTCGTAGATAAAGGTGGGCTGGATCAGCTTGTCCTCGACAAAGGCATCGAAGAACTCGGCCAGAATCGCACCCTTGGTGGGCACCTCGGGCAGCGGCACATGGTGCTCGTTTGCCAGCGCGATGGCCTCCTCATCCGAGCCGACGGCGGCAAAGTCGACGCCGGAGTACTTCTTGACCGCCTCGACCATCGTCATCCGCTCCCAATGGGACAGATCGATCTGGTTGCCCTGGTAGGGGACGGTGAGGGTGCCGCAGACCTTCTGGGCAACCGTCTTCATCATTTCCTCGACCAGATCCATCATGCCGTGGTAGTCGGTGAAGGCCTGGTACAGCTCGATGGTGGTAAACTCGGGGTTATGCTTGGGGTCCATACCCTCGTTGCGGAAGATCCGGCCGACCTCGTAAACCCGCTCCATCCCGCCGACGATCAGCCGCTTGAGGTAGAGCTCGGTCTCGATCCGCAGCACCATGTCCATATCCAGGGTGTTGTGGTGGGTGAGGAAGGGCCGGGCTGCCGCGCCGATCTCAAACGGGGTCAGGATCGGGGTGTCGACCTCAAGGAAGCCCTTGCCGTCGAGGAAGGCGCGCAGCTCCCGCAGGATCAGGCTGCGGCGCACAAAGGTGTCCTTGACCTCGGGGTTGACGATCAGGTCGACATACCGCTGACGGTAGCGGGCCTCACGGTCCTTGAGCCCGTGGAACTTCTCGGGCAGCGGCAGCAGGGATTTGGCCAGCAGGGTGATCTCATGAACCTTGACCGACAGCTCCCCCATCTTGGTACGGAAGACCTCGCCGGTGACCCCGACGATGTCCCCGATGTCATATTTCTTGTAGGCGGCATAGGGCTCCTCCCCCACGACCTCCCGCCGCAGGTAGATCTGGATATCTCCCGATCCATCCCGCAGCTCGGCAAAGCTGGCCTTGCCCATGATCCGCTTGCTCATCAGGCGGCCGGCGACCGCAACGATCTTACCGGTTTCCCCCTCGCCGACATCGGCAAACTGCTCCTTGATCGCAGCGGCGTGATCGGTGACCGGATAGCTTGTCCGGGTAAAGGGGTCCGCTCCCTCGGCCCGCAGCGCGGCGAGCTTGTCCCGCCGGATCTGAAGCAGCTCGCTGTACTCCTTCTGGGAAACAGCCTCACCCTGTGCCTGTGTATGTCCTTTTTCCTCCATGCTGGCCTCCTTGTCCTGCCTGTCGGCAATCCGCATTGTTATCCAAAAAGAAGGGGCGGCCCCGCCGCCCCCTCTGCCCTGTGTTTTTGCAGCCGGCGCTTACTTCCCGGTAGAGATCTCCAACACCTCATACCGGACGACAGCGCCGCTGGGAACGGTGATCTCCGCGACCTCGCCGGCCCGCTTGCCGATCAGCCCCTTGCCGACCGCGCTCTCATCCGAGATCTTGCCCTCCATCGGGTCCGCCTCGGTCGAGCCGACGATGCTGTACTCCTCAATCTCTCCGTCCTCGTCCCGAACCTTGACGCGGCAGCCGACCATAACCGTCTCGTTGGTCAGCTCAGCGTGGTCGAGCACCCGGACGTTCTTGAGCATTTTTTCCAGAAAGATGATGCGGCTTTCGATCAGGCCCTGCTCATTCTTTGCCTCATCGTACTCGCTGTTCTCCGACAGATCGCCGAAGCCACGGGCGACCTTGATCTTCTCTGCGACTTCCTTGCGCTTGACCGTCTTGAGCTCCTCCAGCTCGTCCTCCAGCGCCTTGAGTCCCTCGGGGGTAACGACCATCTCTTTGTTGTTCACGATCCTGACTCCTTTTTCTTCGGCGGCAACGCCGCCCGCATAATATGCGAAAGACCGGGAGAGTTCCCCCGCCCGGTGAAGCAATAAGTTGTATTATAGTATAGAAGTCGCCCCCTGTCAAGTGCGCGGGGAGCCTCTGCGGCCGTCTTTCGCGGGGGCCGCCGGTGGTCACAGTATATGCGCGCAGGGCGGATTCTATCCGTCCTGTGCGCCACACACAGCCGTGGGGCCCCTTCGTTTCCGAAGGGGCCCCACGGCTGTTAAGAGAGGAGTATGAGAAAAGGGGAAAGCAAATGGAAGGTGCGCCAAACCGGCGCGCCGTCAGGCAGCCTTACTCCTCATCGGAGGAGCGATCCATAAACTTCTTGGCCTCCTCGATGACCTTGCCCTCCAGCTGAGAGGGCAGCTGCTCATAGCGGACAAAATCGAAGGTGAAAGAACCCTGTCCACGGGTCAGGCTGCGGACAAAGGTGGTGAAATCGTGCATCTCGCTCATCGGGACCTCGGCCTCGATCAGCTGCATACCGTCGCCGGCACCGCTCATGCCCAGCACCCGGCCGCGGCGCTTGTTGACCTCGCCCATCACATCGCCGGTGTTGGAATCGGGCACGACCGCCCTGAGGGTGCCGATCGGCTCGAGCAGAACCGGGCCGGCCTCGGGCAGCGCCGCCTTATAGGCGAGCTTGGCCGCCATACGGAAGGACTGCTCGTTGGAGTCGACCGGGTGGTAAGAACCATCCAGCAGCGTCGCCTTGAGCCCGACGACCGGATAACCGGCCAGCACGCCGTGGGCAACTGCCTCCTGCAGGCCCTTCTCGACCGCGGGGAAGAAGTTCTTGGGAACCGCGCCGCCAAAGACCTTCTCCTCAAAGACCAGCTCCTCGGAATCGGTCGGCTCGAACTCGATCCAGACGTCGCCGAACTGGCCGTGGCCGCCCGACTGCTTCTTGTGACGGCCCTGCTTTTTGACCTTCTTACGCAGGCTCTCACGATAGGGGATCCGGGGCACGGTCAGTTCGACCTCGACCCCGAACTTGGATTTCAGTTTGCTGACCACGACGTCCAGATGCTGCTCGCCGAGGCCGGAGATGACCTGCTGCAGCGTCTCGGTGTTCATCTGGTAGGAGAGGGTGCAGTCCTCCTCCATCAGGCGGGACAGCGCGCCCGAGATCTTGCCCTCGTCCCCCTTCTGCTTGACCTTGAGGGCCATCGAATAGGTGGGGGTGGGAAATTGGGGCGCGGGCGCCTTGAAGACCTTGCCCGGCGCGCAGAGGGTATCCCCTGTCTTGGCCGAAGCCAGCTTGGTGATCGCGCCGATGTCGCCGGCATAGATGGCCGGGGCGTCGGTCTGCTTTTTGCCCTGCAGGAAGAGCAGCTTGCCCAACCTCTCACTCTCGCCGGTGCGGGCATTGACAACAGCGGAGTCGCCCTTGAGAATGCCCGAGAGCACCTTGACATAGCTCAGCTTGCCGACAAACGGGTCGGCAACCGTCTTGAAGACATAGACCTCCAGCGGGCCGGCCTCGTCACAGGCCAGCTCGACCGGCTCGCCGTCGGCATTTTCGCCGACAACCGCTCCCGCCTCGACGGGAGAGGGCATGAGATGTTTCATATAGTGGAGCATCGCATCGATGCAGTCCAGCTTGGTGGAGCTGCCGCAGAAGACCGGGGTGATGCTGCCGGACTTGATGCCGGCCTTGACGCCGCGCTGCAGCTCGTCCTGGGTGAAGGGCTCGCCGGAGAAGAACTTCTCCATCAGCTCCTCGTCGGTCTCGGCGACCGCCTCGCTCATCGCCTCGACCAGACCGTCCAGACGATGGCCGAAGCTGGGCATCGGCACGGTGTGGGGCACGCCGTTGACGTAGCTGTAAGCCTCCATCTTGATCAGATTGATATAGATGCGGCCGCCCGCCTGCTCTACCGGCACCATGACCGGGCAGACCGAGGGGCCGAACTCACTCTTGAGCTCCTCAAAGACCTTGTAGAAGTCCGCATTCTCGACGTCGATTTTGGAGACGTAGAACATTGCGGGCTTGCCCGCGGCGTGCACCATCCGGTAGGCCTTCTTGCTGCCCACCTCCAGCCCATCCCGGGCCGAGATGCAGATTATCGCGCCGTCGGCGGCGGGCAGGCCCTCATAAATACCCAGCTCAAAGTCGAACAGACCGGGCACGTCGATCAGGTTCAGCTTGGTGCCGCTGTATTCGGCGCTGGCCAGCGCCAGCGAGAGAGACGCCTTGCGGCGAACCTCTTCAGGCTCAAAGTCACACACGGTGTTGCCGTCGTCGGTGCGGCCCAGACGATCGCTGCCCTTGGTGGCAAAGACAAGCGCCTCCACCAGGCTGGTCTTGCCCGAGCCGCCATGACCGGCTACAAGCAGATTACGGACATTCTCCTTTGTGAAGCTCATACTCTCAGGAACCCCCTTAACAAGATTGGCTGACGTGCCTAGTCGCACGCGCCCTCACGAACTCATAGTAAGATTTTAACACATCACGGCGGGTTTTGAAAGCAAAAAACTGTAAATACCGACCGAGTGGCAGGAGAATTCGCCGGCCATTCTTTGTGCATTTTGCACATGTTTGTCCTGAAAAACCGGATTAAACGGCGGAAAATAGGGGCCTGTACGGCAGCCGCAGGGCAAAAAAAGAGCCCCGCCAAAAACCTGTGGCAGGGCCCGATCGGCGGTTGTCGCCGCGGGATGTAGATTGATTTTTGGGGTCAATACCGCTTCATCAGCGGAACCGCGACGGTGAGAATCAACCAGGCACAATGGTAAAGGGTGATCGCCAGCGGCGAGAGTCCGCCCAGTCCGGTGGTCACCGAGAGCAGCAGCGAGAGCAGCACGCCGAGCACCACCGCTGCGGTCTGAACCACCGCGGCTGCCTTCTCTGCGCCGGCGGCGGCGATCGCCGCCCGCAGCCCGCCGATGAAGGAGGCAAAGCTGCCGATGTGGGTCATCACGCCCTCGCTCTCGGGCAGGTAGGACAGCGAGGGGTTGAGGGAGGTCAGTTCCGGTCCGGTGAGGACCTTGACGCTCTCGGCGCTGATGCCGTAGCGGTCGGCAATCAGCGCGCTGGTGATGTTGAAGTCCGCCGAGCGCACCAGCAGCGAGATTCCACCCTGGCGCAGCTCGCTGATTGTCTCAGCCATCTCCTCATCCGGGTCGTAGCTGACAAGGAACATTCCAAACAGCCGTCCCGAGACCGCAAGGTAGATCGGCAGCTTGTCCTCGCCGGTATACCGGCGCTCGTAATCCATCGAGGGGATCTCGATGTCATGGCGCTGCATCATCTCACGGTTGCCGACGATCACCCGGTTGTTCTCGATCCAGCCCATGAAGCCGTAACCGACTTCACCGACCAGATTTTCGACCGGGTAAAGCATATCCCGCTTGCCCTCGACCACGCCGAAGAAGATGTCCCGCAGCGTGTCGCAGCCCTCGACCAACAGGCTGGCTGCATAGAGGATGGCAAGATCGATCCGCTCTTTCTGGAAGGTCTTAATGCCCCGCAGCCGTACCGTGGAGGGCGGGAACAGATCCCGCGCGCCCACCAGCACGACGTTGGTGTTCTTGAGGGTCTCAACCGCGCTGGGGCCGGGGACCACCGCCCCCACCCGCGCGGCGCTGGACTGCATCAGCGCGGCCGGGATCGCCGCGACAAGGGTGGTGGAGAGCGGCGAGGCGAGCACCACCGCGCCGGCAAAGCAGGAGACGGCGGTAAAGGCGTCCTTGGTCAGCAGCGCGGCGATTGCTGCGCTGCCCACGCCGCCCACCAGACCGACCAGCCCGAGAACCCGGGCGAGCCGGTCGCTGCGGTGAACCGAAAAGCTCTGGCGCAAAAAGCCCCGCACCAGCGCGGTCGGGCGGCTGACCAGCAGCCGCGGCTCATCTTCACCCAGGCCGTCGGTGACCTTTTTGAGCAGTTCGGGATCGGCGACCTGATAGGCCGCCGCGTGGTCAAAGCCAGCGCTGGCCATCTCAAAGTTCTCCGCCACCATCCGGGCGGTAATACATTTTCCGAAGGTGTTGCCCACAAGGCAGAGCACCGCCATCCCCGCAAAGACGGTATAACCGGCGGCGGCAAACCGCTGCGGGTTGAACAGCAGCACCACGCACTGCACCAGCGCCGCCAGCGAGGCGAAGGTGGGCAGCAGGTCGGGGCTGGGAGAGGACCACAGAGAGGAGATTCCTCCCGCAATGGTATTGTAGTTGACCAGCATCGCGACCAACAGCAGCAGCCCCTCCGCCATCAGGAAAAAGAGCGGCTGGGTGGTCGGGTCGAGGAAGGGCAGCGCCGGCAGCCCGGAGATGCTCGCGGTCAGCGACAGGTAGAAGGCAAGCAGGCCGAGGACAACAGTAGCCACCAGCCGCAGACCAAGGGTGGTCTTGAGGTTTTTGAGGTCGGCCTGTACCGCCGGGGCGTCGGAGGGAGAATCATAGTCCTCGATCGGCTCTTCCTCTTCCTCTTCATCCTCCTCTTCCTCGTCCTCCTCGTCATACTGCGGCATCTGCTTTGCCCCAAACCGGAAGATCGAGCCGCGGGTCGGCTCCTCGGGTTCGGGCTGATCCGGCTGTTCGCTGTCGGCAGGCTCCTCCGTCGGCAAAGTATCCTGTGTCTGTTCCTCTGTTTCGGGCTCGGCCTCCTGCGCCACGGGAACCTCTATCGTCGGGTTCTCCTGCGTCCTCACCGGTTCCGCCAGCTCATCATCGGGAAGCTTCGGCTCAACCGGTTCTGGTTCTGCAGAATGAACCGGCCGGACCAATTCAGGCTCTGTCCGTTTTTCCGCTGCGGCCGGTTCAAACACAGTTTCTATCTTCTCTTCTTTCCGGGTAACCGGCGGCTCTTCGGCGGGCTGCCTGAGCGGCGGCTCTTCGGGAAGAATCGGCTTTTTCTGTGCCGCCTCTTCCGGTTCGCTCCCATGGCCGGGCGCGCCCGGCTTCGGGATGCGGAACGCAAGGGTGGCGTCGTTGGAGAAGATGTTGTCGCTCTCGGGCTCCTGCGTCTCCTCCTCGATCTCCTCGGGCTCCTCCTGTTTTACGGCCCGCCGCCGGCCGAAGAAGAACAGGCCGCGGCGCTCTTTCTTTTTGCGCCGCCGCTCCTCCTTCATCCGCCGGTCGATCTCGGCCCGGTCCACCACCACCGAGTGGGTGAAAAACTCATAAAACTGATCGTCAATCAGCTCCTCCGCGCGGCTGTTGAGCCGGTCCAGCCGCTCGCCGCTGAAGATATCGGGAGAGGGGCGGACGAACTCCCCCTCCTCCTCGGCCGGCTCAGACACCGGTTCCGGTTTGGGCTCCGGCTTGGGTTCCGGCTTAGGTTCCGGCTGCGGCTTAATCTCCAGCCTGGGTTCCGGCTGCGGCTTGGGTTCCGGTTTTGGCTGCACCTTGGTCTGCGGCTTTTGAACCTGCTGTACCTGCGGCTTTGCCGTCTGCTTTTTGGGGGCAGACTCAAACCCGAGGCTCGCGAGAATCGAATCGACGTCCTCCCCGCCCGCGGAGGTCTCGGTCCGCAGCCGGTCGGTGCGAAGCTGGTCGAGAATCTCCTCTACGCTGTCTTTTTTATATTCCAACTGGATCTCCTCCCGCTGTGTTGCTCTGATTTTCAGCAAACCCGCCGCGCTGGCGCCGCACCTCGTACATCAGGATCCCGGCGGCCACCGAAACGTTCAGGCTATCCACCCCTGCGCGGTGAGGGCTCATCGGCAGGCTGACCAGCCCGTCGCAGAGCCGGCGCACCAGCGGGGAAACCCCCTTGCCCTCGCTACCCAGCACCAGCGCGATGGGGCCGGTCAGGTTCTGGCGGTCTGCCATCGGGCCGGCCATGTCGGCGGCATAGACGAAGACGTTGCGCTCCTTGAGCCGCCGGACCGTCTCGCCGATGTTTGCCACCCGGGCGATCGGCAGCACCGCGCTCGCCCCGGCCGAGGTCTTGGCGACCACCGGGGTCACCTGTGCGCCGCCCCGCTTGGGGATAACCAGCCCGTGCGCGCCGGCCAGCAGCGCGGTGCGGATAATCGCGCCCAGATTGTGCGGATCCTCTACCCCGTCGGCGAGCAGCAGAAACGGGTCCTCTCCCCGCCGCGCGGCGAGAGCGAGAATCTCCTCCACGCTCGCATACTCCAGCGCGCTGGCAAAGGCGGCAACCCCCTGATGGGCCTCGCTGCCGCACAGCGCGCGCAGCTTGGCGGTATGTACCCGCTTGACCACCGCGCCCGCCTGCCGGGCAAGGGCGGTATAGTAGGACGCAACCGCCGGCGTCAGCCCCTCGGCGAGATAGACGGTATCCGCCCCCTCTCCGCTCTTGAGCAGCTCGGTCACCGCGTTTTTTCCGTAAACGATCCTGCTTTCCTGATCCTTCATGCCTGTCCTCCACAGCCCGCCTTTGGCCGGCCTGCTTGCATATTTAATTTATTATATCAAATTCCCCCCGATATTTCCACTATCCTGTCAGAAAGAATCACAGCAATACAAACAATGCCAATCCGGCCGCGGCGGCAAGGCAGATCCCGCCGATAACGAGATACCGCCGCTCGGGCAGCCGCAGCGGAAATCTGTGCCAGGAAACCAGATTGTCCAGATACCCTTCCGCCTCCTGCCGCGCCTGCGCGATGTGGACATGCCCGTCCTTCTGTCGCAAAAAGATCAGCACCTTCTCGATATACTCGCTCTCCGGCCGGTTGATCTCGATCACCCGTTTATTGACGCCCTTCATCCGCCTCTCCCCCTTCCGGCAGCAGTATGGCCGAAAGCCGGCCCGCTTAGTCATCCCGGGCGTTTGCAGGGCGTGTATCGGGCGCTTTTTATCTGTCAAGACTTTCTTTTTTTCGCCCTCGTCAAGGAGATTATACAAAAAGTTTTGCGGCCTTTTCGTTTCCCCAAAGCCTCTTTTTTGTGGAAAAGTCGGTTGAAACTGTGGACAAAAGCCGGTTTTCTCCCCTTTTTGAGGGGTGGAAGACCTGTTTTTTAACATGGTTTTCCACAGCGTGTTGAAAAGTCTTCACAAAACCGTCTGTTAATTTTTTCTTGTCAATAGGGGAAATCTGCTGTTTTTTCGAGCCTGCACGGGAGAAAATTTTGAAATTTACACAAATGTTACAAATTCACTTTTGGACTGCCGCTGTGGTATACTGAAAGCCGTTGACGCTACCGGTATCACCGAGGGGGGAAAAGCAAATGGACTGGAGCTATCGGGACGGGCTGCTCGAGGTGCGGCTCGAGGGGCCGTTTGATCCGGCGCAGACGCTGCTGTGCGGACAATGCTTTCGCTGGGGGCGCACGCCGTCCGGCTTTGCCGGGGTGGTGCGGGGCCGCGCGCTGGAGCTGACCGTGTCGGACGGCCTGTTCATGCTGACCGGCGCCCCGCAGGACGAGGTTCCCTTTTTTCTGCATTATTTCGCGCTGGATGAGGACTATGAGGCGATCCAGCGCCGGCTGTGCCGCAGCAAGCGGCTGGCCGCCTGTGTCGAGCAGGCGCCGGGCATCCGGATACTGCATCAGGAGTTTTTCGAGGTGCTGCTGAGCTTTATCATCAGCCAGAACAACAACATCCCTCGCATCCGGGGAATCGTCGAGCGGCTGTGTGAAGGGCTGGGCGAGCCGATTGGCGCGGGGCAATACGCGTTTCCCACCCCGCAGGCGGTGGCGGCCTGCAGCGAGGAGGAGCTTGCCTTTTTGCGGGCGGGCTGGCGGGCCGGTTACCTGCTTGATGCGGCGCGCCGGGTTGCGGATGGGCGGCTGGATCCCGCCGCGCTGGCAAAGCTGCCCACCGCGGCCGCCCGCGCGGTGCTGATGGAAACCCGCGGGGTCGGGCCGAAGGTGGCCGACTGTGTGCTGCTCTACGGTCTCGAGCGGGCCGAGGTCTGTCCGATGGACGTCTGGATGAAACGGGCGATGGCCCGCCGGTTCCCCCGCGGGATGCCCCGCTGCGCGCAGCGGTATGCCGGCATCGCCCAGCAGTACATCTTCGATGCTGAACGCGCCGATGCCGACCGATCCCGCGCCGACGCCGCGGCTGTTACCGGTTTGTAACCTCTCTCTGTTTCGCTTTTTTTCGCATTGCCCATCTGTACAAATCCCGGCCACGCGGTTTTTCAGGCTTATGCAAACCGACAAAAGTACGCTGTGATTGCTTGACGGGTTGTCCCATTTTCTATATAGTCAGATGGGAAGGAGTGTTGCAATTATGGCAAAAAATGAATTTGTTTCCAATAGATATTACACCATCTCTGCCAAGGCCACCGGCCGGGTGCTGGAGGTTGCGGACTTTGATCTGGAGAACGGCGGTGCGATCCAGCTGTGGGACGACGCCGGCGCGGAGAGCCAGCAGTGGAAGATTCTCGATGCGGGCGACGGCTTTTACAAGCTGATCTGCCGTCATTCCGAGAAGGCGGTCGACATCACCGTCGGAGGCACTCAGGACGGCGCGTGGGTTCACCAGTGGGACTTCGTCGGCGCGGACAACCAGCTGTGGTCGATCGAGCCGACCGAGGACGGCTATTATAAGATCAAGTCCAAGATCGGCGGCAAGTGCCTGGACATTGTCGGGATGGACGCCTGCAACGGCGCGCACATCCAGATCTGGGAGGATGTCGACGGGGACAACCAGAAGTGGCGCATCGTGCAGCTGCCGGTGAAGGCTGAGGAAAAGAAGCCCGCCGCCAAGAAGCCGGCTGCCAAGAAGCCCGCCGCGAAGAAGAGCCCCGCCAAGAGGACCGAGACCAAGACCGCCGCAAAGGCCGCGCCCGCCAAGAAGGCCGAGGCCCCCAAGGCTGCCGAGGTCAAGGCTGAGCCCAAGACCGCGGCCCCGGTCGAGGCCCCGAAGGCGGCCGAGAAGAAGGCTGCCGCCCCGAAGGCGGAGGCCAAAAAAACCGCCGCTAAGAAGACCGTCAAGAAATAAGTAAACCGATCAGAAAACCCCGCAGAGCGTCTGCGGGGTTTTTGTTGTTTTAATCGGGCCGGAGCACCAGCCGGTCGGTCGCGACCCGTTCGATAAACCGCGCGTCGTGCTCGGTGAAAAGAATGGTCGGAGCAAAGGTGCACAGCAGTTCCTCGACCTGCTCGCGGGAGAGAATGTCGAGGTAGTTGAGCGGCTCGTCCCAGATCAGCAGGTGGGCGGGCCGGGCAAGGGCGGCGGCCAGCAGCAGCTTGCGTTTTTGTCCCTGCGAGCAGTCCGCCGCGTCGAGTTCAAAGACCTCTCGTGCAAACCCGAGCTTTCGCAGAATCGCGAAAAAGAGCGCAGGGTCGATCCCCCGCTGCCTTGGCCAGTCCCGCAGCGGGCCGACCGCCTGCTGGGAGGACTGGGGCAAAAATGAGATTTCCAGCCCCGGCTGGCGCCAAAAATCCCCCCGATGGGGAACCTGCTGCCCCAAAATGAGGTTCAGCAGACTGGTTTTGCCGCTTCCATTGGGCCCAAGAAGCGCAAGCCGCTGCCCGCTGCAAAGGGTCAGCCGTACCGGTGCAAAGAGCGGACCCGCACCGTAATCCACCGTGAGATCTTCCGCCCAGAGCAGCCGCGGCCGGGAGGGCTGCAGCCGGGCAAGCTTGAGCGGCCCGGTGGGATCGGGCTCTCGCAGCAGCGCCCGTTTTTCCTCGATCGCCCGCTGCTGGCGGCGCTCGAGGTTCTTCGCGCTCTGCATCATCCGCGCGGCCTTCGCGCCGACAAAGCCGCGATCTACCCGCAGCCCGCTGTTGCGGCTGCCGTATTTGCCCGCCTCCGTCTGCCGGGCCCAGTCGGCAGCGCGGGCCGCGGCCTGTTCCATCCGCCGGATCTCCCCGCGCAGCTTGTGATCCTGCGCCTGTTCCCACGCATCGCGCCGATCCCGGTTCTCCTTCCAGCTGGTATAGTTGCCCTGCTCCAGCGCAGCGCCGCCGGGCCTGAGGGAGAGGATGTGGTCCGCCGCCGCATCGAGCAGCGCCCGGTCATGGGTGACCAGCACAAACCCCCGCTTACCGGCAAGGTACCGCCCCAGCAGCGCCCGGCCGTGCAGGTCGAGATGGTCGGTCGGCTCGTCGATGAGCAGAAAATGGTCCCGGCGCAAAAACAGCGCGGCCAACAGCAGCTTCACCTGCTCGCCGCCCGAAAGCTGTTCAAACGGACGGCAGAGCGCGTCCGGACGGATCTCGAGACGGTCGGCCTCCCGTGTCAGATGCGAGTCAATCTGATAACCGCCTAGGGATGCATAGCGCTGTTCCAGCTCGCCATACCGCTCCAGCGCCGGGCCGTCTGCCCGTGCCAGCAGCCGTTCCATCTCCTGCTCCATCGCGCCGAACGGGGCGACGGCCTCCCGCGCAACCTGCAGCGCGGTGCGTCCCGCCGGCTGCGGCGGGACAATGGGGAACAGCGCGCAGCGCGGCGCGCCGCGGATTGCACCGCCTGAGTCCAGCTGCCCGGCCAACAGGCGGAGCAGCGTCGACTTGCCGCTGCCGTTGGGCCCGATGACCCCCAGCCGCCAGTCGGTGTCGAGGGTCAATGTCAGGTTTTGAAAGATCGGCCGGGCTCCCCCTTCATAGCTGAAGTTCAGCCCTTCTATTTGAATCTGAGACATCTTGTTCCTTTCCCGCCATTATGCCGTTTTGCGGCCTGGCGCAAAAAAGCCGCGGGGAATTTTCCCCACGGCTTTTCTCACACACGCAGCAGACGGCCAGGCGGCGCAGCCCGCACAGGGCCGCACCGGCAAACGCCCCACAGAGGGGACGCCGATCTGCAAGGCAAGAGGACGCGGCAAAAACTCCCTTCGGCAGACACAGCTTCGCACGGCCGCCAATCCGGCTGCCGGCAAAGAGACCGCCACATAAAAGAGAGATTAACCGCGCATCCTTTCACCTTCCATTCGATGGCCGGGCAAAGTGTTTTACCCAGCACAGATTCTATTTCTATTCTATCCGCAGCGCCAGCGGCTGTCAACATCCTAATGCTGAATACAAAAATCAGCCAAGTTTCAGGGCTGCGGGTGCTCTTCGAGCCAGCGTGCAAGCAGGTCGGCGGCGGTGCGGCAGTAATCGCCGCAGCGCCGGTCGTGATAATACTGCTCGGTCCGCTTTGAGGGCACCGGTGTTCCTTCCGCCTGCTTGAGGCCGAGCAGTTCCCGGCAGAGGATGCTGCCGTGGGCCGTTTTGAACTCGGCGCACAGCTGCTGGATCATCGCATAGGTCGCGGTCTTCTCGTCAAAGGCGTCGGCCGCGTCGTAGCCCCGCAGCAGGCCGGCGGCCATCGACATGCCCAGCACCGCGCCGCAGACCTCCCGCTGGCGGGCCACCCCGCCGCCGAGGCCGCTGGCCAGCCGCAGCGACGTCGTCTGATCCAGCCCGGTCAGCGGGCAGAGGGCCGCGAAGGTGGACTGGGCGCAGTTATACCCCGTGCAGAACAGCTCATAGGCGCGCTCGCCGTATTCGCTCATTGCTCTGTTCCCTCCTCAGTTGCTGTACAGAATCTGGATGCCGCCGCTCGACCAGGGGTTCGGCTTGACCTCGACCAGCTTGCCGAACTGCAGCCGCACCTCGGTGACCTCGCTCTGGGTATACCGGATCATCTCCCGCACCCGCTTTTTGTCCTCGGCGGTGTAGAGCAGGAAGCTGACCCCCTCCTTCTTTGCCCGGCCGGTGCGGCCGATGCGGTGGAGGTAATACTCATTGGTCTGGGGCAGGTCATAGTTGAAGACCACCTGCACGTCCGAGACGTCGATGCCCCGGGCCGCGACGTCAGTAGCGACCAGCACGTCGATCTCCCCGGTGCGAAAACGCCCCATGATCCGGTTGCGCTCCCCCTGCGGCATGTCGCCGTTGAGACACTCGGCCTTGAAGTTGAGCCGGATCAGCTGGTTGCAGAGCGCCTCGGTGGCGTATTTCGTATTACAGAAGACCATCGCACGCCGGTAACCGCCCCGCACCATGATCTCGGTCATATCGGCCAGCTTGTTGCGCCCGGTGGTGAGCAGGCTGTACTGGTCGATCCGGGGCGCGCTCTCCTCCACCGGGTCAACGGTGATCTCGAGCGGGTCCTTCTGGTACTTCCAGCTGATGTCCATCACCTCGCGGGAGATGGTGGCCGAGAACATATGCAGGTGCTTTCGCGCGGGCAGGTGGTCGACAATCTTCATCACGTCCCGGTAAAAGCCCATGTCCAGCATCTCATCCGCCTCGTCGAGGACGGCGACGGCAATCTTCCGCACGTCGACCGTGCGGTGGTCCATGTGGTCCTGCATCCGGCCCGGGGTGGCGACCAGGATCTGCGCGCCCTCCCGCAGCCGGCGGATCTGCTTTTCGATCGGCTGCCCGCCGTAGAGGGCGATGGTGCGAATCTCGGGCAGAAATTCGGTCAGCCGGGTCAGTTCCTCGGCGATCTGCAGGCAGAGCTCCCGGGTGGGGCAGAGGATCAGCGCCTGCGGCTTTGCCAGCGCCGGGTCGATCTGCTGGATGATCGGGATGCCGAAGGCGCAGGTCTTGCCGGTGCCGGTCGGCGCCTTGCCGACCACATCCCTGCCCGCCAACATCGGCGGGATCGCCTTTTCCTGCACCTCGGTCAGCTCGCCGAAGCCCATTTTTTCGATCGCACGGCCGATCTCCTCCTTGATTCCAAGCGCCCTGTAATCCATCCTGTTACCCTTCCTTTTTTATCAACTCACGGGCCTATTGTAGCACACCCGCCCACCCGGCGGCAATCTGAAAAAATCCGCGCGGCGCTTTTCTTTGGAGGTCTTCAATGATATAATCAGAAAAAATCCGCTTTGTGCAAGAGGGAGGAACGAGATGATCTGCTTTAACAACGATTACAGCGAGGGGGCGCACCCCGCGATTCTCCGTGCGCTGGAGGAGGAAAATCTGCGCCAGAACCCCGGCTACGGCGCCGACGTCCATTGTGCGGCGGCAGCGGCGCGGATCCGCGAACTGGCGCAATGCCCCGAGGCGGATGTGCACTTTCTGGTCGGCGGCACCCCCTGTAACCTCATCAGCCTGACCGCCTTTCTGCGTCCCCACCAGGCGGCGATCGCGGCTGAGACCGGCCATATCGCGGTGCACGAATCCGGCAGCATCGAGGCCGCGGGCCACAAGGTCTGCACCATCGCGGCCGATCAGGGCAAGCTGACCGGAGAGCTGGTGCGAAAGGTCGCGGCGGAGCACACCGACGAGCACATGGTCCAGCCCAAGCTGATCTTCATCTCGGACTCCACCGAGCTGGGCACCATCTACACCAAGGCCGAACTGACCGAGCTGCGCGCAGTCTGCGACGAGCTGGGCCTCTACCTCTACCTCGACGGCGCGCGGCTGGCCAGCGCGCTGACAAGCGAGGAGAATGACCTGACCCTCGCGGACATCGCCGCGCTGACCGACGCCTTTTATATCGGGGGCACCAAGAACGGGATGCTGATCGGCGAGGCGCTGGTCATCACCAACAAGGCGCTCGGGGCGGATTTCCGGTACATTATGAAACAGCGGGGCGGTATGCTGGCCAAGGGCTGGCTGATCGGGCTGCAGTTTGAGGTCCTGCTGAAAGACGGTCTTTACTTCGAAAACGCCCGCCATGCCAACGCGATGTCCGCCCGGCTGCGGGAGGGGCTCGCCGCGGCGGGCTGCCGGTTTGTTGCCGATTCGCCGACCAACCAGATCTTCCCCATCCTGCCCCGTGCGGCGGCGGATGCGCTGACCCAGCGGTACGGCTTTGAGCGCTGGGGCGCGGGGGATGCCGGCTTCCAGCCGGTGCGGCTGGTCTGCAGCTGGGCGACGAAGGAGGAGGACGTCGCGGCCTTCCTCGCCGATCTTGAAAAGCTGATCTAAAACAAAAGGAGAGGTGGCCGGACACCTCTCCTTTTTTATTTGACCCGTTTCAGCAGCCGCCGTTTGGCCGCCCGGATGCCGGCGCCCCACCGGCTGGTCATCAGCGCCCCGACCAGCAGCGTGCCGAGCGAGAGCCCCTGCCCGAAGCCGATGAAGAAATCGGCAACGGGGTGGTTGATGGCCGCGGCCGACAGCAGGCCCGAAAGGCAGGCCGCCAGCGCGCCGGTCAAAAAGATCCGGTGCAGCCGCAGGTTCAGCCGTTTTTTCTCTTCGCCGGTATAAGCGGCGATCCGGCGCGCGGTCTCCTCCCCCTCGCTGTCCTCACGCGCCGCCCGCTCCCCGGCGAGCAATCCGCGCAGGTCAACCGCAAAAAGGTCGGACAGCTCGATCAGCAGGTCGAGATCCGGCAGGTTACTGCCGGTCTCCCAGCGGGAGACGCTGCGGCGGGAGACCCCCAGCTGCTCGGCAAGCTGTTCCTGGGTAAGCCCCTTTTCGCGGCGCAGCTGCCGGATCAACTGCCCTGTCTTAATCTGATCCATCCTTCTTCCTCCTGTCATTTCTTGCTGATGACAGCATACCGCCCAGCCGCCCGGATGTACAGGACACGCCCTGTCCCATCGCACAAAAAAGCAGGCGGATTTAATCCGCCCGCTGTATTTCTGTTTACAGATACCGCTCGAGGGCCGCCGCGCCGATGACCCCGGCGTCATTGCCGAGCTGCGCCATCCGCAGCTTGGGGGCGTACCGCTCGCCGGCGAAGACATAGGGCACCATCGCCTCATAGACCCGGCGGCAGAACCAGTCGCCCTCCTTGCTGATGCCCCCGCCGATGACGATCGAGCGCACCCCAAAGGCGTTTTCGACATCGCCGAAAAACTCGCCCATCAGCCCAATAAACCGATCGATCAGCGCCTTCGCCGCGGGGTCTCCCTGCTTGGCGCAGTCAAAGATATTCTTGCCGTTAAGAGCCTCTCCCTTCTCCCGCAGCCGGGCAAGGCTGCTCTGGGGATCGGCGTCGGCGGCGCGGTTTGCGTCCCGGATCAGGGCCGAGAAGCTCAGATAAGCCTCGGCACAGCCCCGCCGACCGCAGGTGCACTGCTCGCCCCCCGCGACAAGGCTGACATGCCCCAGCTCCGGCGCGCAGGAACCCGCCGGGGAAAACAGATGTCCGCCGGTGACGATGCCGCTGCCCACCCCGGTACCGATGGTGATGAGGGCCATCGACTCATCCTCGGCCGCGGCGCCGGCGACAAACTCGCCCAGCGCGGCGCAGTCCGCGTCGTTGGCAATCAGGGTGCGGATGCCGGTCTTTTTCTCCACCGCCGGGCCCAGCGGCACGTTGTGCCAGTCGAGGTTGCCCGCAAAGATCAGCGTACCGCTGGCGCGATCCATCGCGCCGGGGCTGCCGATGCCGATGCTGGAGACCTGCTCCTTTGCAAGCCCCGCCCGCTCGAGCAGGGTTGCGGTCAGCTTTGCCATGTTGTCGGTGATATAATCAAATCCCAGCTGCGCCTGGGTCTTGACCGCCGCCTTGTCCAGCAGCCGGTACTCCTCATCCACCAGTCCCGCCACGACGTTGGTACCGCCCAGATCAATGCCGATTGTATAGTTCATCCGATGACCCCCTTTGCCGCCCGCGGGCGGCTTCTCTTTTGAGTATTGTACCATCCGCCGCCGGTTCAAACAAGCAAATTTTGCCCTTACAATAAAAAAACGGAGCGCAGCACGCCCCGTTCACCTATTATTTGCCAACCTGTTGCTTGTCCGCTATGTAGTCCCGCCGCTCCGCCTCGTCGGCGGGCCGGATGTGGCCGCTGCCGCAGTCGGGACAGTTTGTGACCTCACCCTGCCGCTCAAAGACGAACTTGCACTTTTCACAGACGTAGACCATCCCGTTTGCCTCCCCCCGCCAGAGTCTTTTTATCGCCGGCCGAACCGTTTTCTCCAGCGAACATCTTTTTTATTATAGTATTCAGCGGGAGAAAGTCAAGCAGAAGCAGGTCGATTTTTCTGAACCTCGGGAAGGATTTTTTTGTTGGTTCCCCACAAAATCAAAAAATCCGCCGGTCAAAAACCAAATCCCGGCGGATTTTCTTATCTATTCCCCACTAATCCGGTTATTCCGACACAAGGCCGAGCAGCGGAGCGGGATCGATCTCCACGCCGTTTTCCTGCAGGATGAAATGGCAGAAATTTCCCGTCGCATTGCCGGTCGCCCCGACATAGCCGATGACCTCTCCCTGCTCGACCTGCTGGCCTGCTTTAACCGCAAGGGCGGCGCAATGGCCATAGGTGGTCTGCCAGCCGCCGTGGTCGAGAATGATATAAATCCCAAAGCCGTCGGTTGGCCCGGTCGCCTCGAGCACTATGCCGTCGGCCGCGGCGTAGATCGGGGTACTGTAACGGGCAGCGAGATCGACGGCGGGGTGATCCTCGCTGAATGCCCTGGTCCAAAGGGTATATCCCTCCCCGATCGGGAAACAGAGCGAATCCGGGATTGTGGTCTCTTCGGACGCCGCCTGTGTCTCTCCGGGCGAAGGGGTAACCGCCGGTTCCTGCGCGTCGGGGGCTGTGTCCGGCTGCGATTCTTCCAGCTGCTCTCCCGCAGAACTGTCCGCCTGCGGCTGCGCCCCTGTGCTCGACGAGGTGATCGGCAGCGCGCCGGACCGCGATGTGCTCTCATCGCTCATCCCTGCCGCAGAGCATCCGGCAAACAGCCCCGCCGCGAGGATACCCAGCGCGATCAACCCGGCCAGCACACGGTGGGCTGGAGTGGTTTTCTTCTCAGACTGTAAAATCATCATGAGTCTCCTTTTCAGTCGATGACCGGAGGCGGAAAAACCGCTGGCCGAAACCGGCAGCCGCGCCGCATGCAGTTCGAGCAGCGCCGCGCCGTAGGCAAACCGTTCCTCCTCCCCCGCGCCGGCGAGTGCCGCAGCATCACAGGCATACTCACAGCTGCGGCCGAGCAGAAACACCAGCAGCCAGGCTGTCGGGTTATACCAATGCACCGCCGCGGTGAGCAGCGCAGCCCATTTGAGGGGCAGATCCCCCGCCCGCCAATGACAGAGCTCATGGGCGAGCGCACAGCGCAGCGTACTGTCCGGCCGGGCCGTGTCGGGAATCAGGATCGTCGGGTGAAACAGGCCGGCCAGCATCGGGCCGCCGACCCTACCGCAGACGACCAGCCGCGGCAGCGTCCGTCCGCTGATTCCAAGCCCCGCCGCCGCATCGGCGAGGCAGCCGGTGCGCGCCGCGTCAGCCGGCACGCTGGCCAGGGCGGCCTGCCGTCGGAAGATCCGCCAATCCGCCGCAAAGAGAACCAGCAGCACGCAGAGGACCACCACCCAGAGCAGAATAACCGGACTTTGCCAATCAAACGCCCCCGCGGGCGGCGTTTTGGCAGCAAGGGGTGCCGTCACCTGCCGGGTGAGCTGTTCCGCTGCCGCGACCGGTCCGGGCAGCGCCCGGCGAACCACCGGCTGTGCCACCGCCGCCGGTGCGGGCGCAAGCCAGCCGGCCGGCAGCCAGAACAACACCAGCGCCAATCCGCACAGCCCCCGCAGCAGCCGCGGGCGGGCCAGGCGCAGCAGCAGCGGAGTTGCCAGCATGAGGATCAGCACGGCTGTGCCGCCGGCGATCGAGGCGGGCAGCGCCCAGCCGAAGAAGAGCGCCCTCATCCCTCGTCCCGCTGCCGGCGGGCCTCCAGCCAGCCGCGCAGTTCCTCCAGTTCGCCGGGCTCGATCCGCCCGCTCTCACACAGCGCCGCGATCATCCGCTTGACGCTGCCCCCGTGCATCTCCTCGAGGAACCGGGCGCTTTCCTCCCCCTCATAGGCCGCCTCGCTAATCCGGGCGGCATAGAGGTTCGCGCGCCCCTGCTTGGTCACACAGAGCATCCCCTTCTCGGTCAGCCGGGCGAGAAAGGTGAGCACCGTCGTGGTCTTCCACTCCCGCTCCCCCGCCAGCCTTTGGCGCAGCTCCTCGCAGGTCAGCGGCCTGCCCGCCGCCCAGATCTGCCGCATAATCTGCTGTTCCGCGCCGCTCAGATGGATCGCCATCCCGCACCGCTCCTTTCTTCTACATTTTGTAGTAGTTATATTCTACATCATGTAGAATATTTTGTCAACAAAAAGTTACGCCGCAGCGGATACGGCGTAACCATTTTCATCTCTTATCCGTGCCGCTCGAGCCGCAGCACCGCGACGGTGATGTCGTCGGGGTGGCCGCTCTGGCGGCGGATGGCGCCCTCGAGCAGGGTATCGGCAACGGTTTGGGGCTCCTCTTCGGCCAATCGCTCGAGCTCGGCGAGCAGCCACTCGTCCCCGGCGCTGACCGCGCCGTCGCTGACCATGACCGCAAGGGAGCCATCGCCGAGCGCCGCATGGGTCGGGGCGCCGACCACCCCTTCCAGCAGCCCAACGGGAAGTCCCCGCGCGCCGAGGGTGACCGCTTTGCCCCGCCGTACCAGATAGGTTGGGGCGGCGCCGGCCTTGAACAGGTCGCAGCGGCCGGTATAGAGATCGACCGAGAGCAGATCGAGGGCGGCGCCGGAATCCTCCCCTTTGAGCGAGAGGGCGACGTTGACCAGCCGGGCGGCGCTGTCCCCGGAAAAGCCGGCGTCGATCAGCTGGCGGCTGAGGGTGGCGGCGAGTACCCCGTCCACGGCGGCCGCCTTGCCGGTGCCCATTCCGTCGCAGAGGATCATGTGCGCCCGGCCTTGTAGATCACAGAAGGTCTTGACCGCGTCGGCCGAAACCCCGCCCGCCGCGCTGCGGGCGGCGGTGGCAAACCGCGCCTCGAAGGGGGCGGCCTCGCAGAACTCGAGCACGCTCGCGGTGCCCCGTCCGGTGTGATAGCCGCAGGAGAAGCGCCGGTTGCAGCAGACCGAGACCTCACCGCACAACTCCCGCAGCTCCTCGTCCGAAAAGCTGGCTCGGGCCAGCTTGACGCTGACCCGGCAGCGGCCGTCCCGGGTGAGGGCGACCGAGACGTCGAGCGGCGGCAGGCCGAGGGAGTCGAACAGCTCATTGACCCGGGCGGCGCGGCGGGTATCGAGCACCGTCTCCTCAAACAGCTCCTGGGCGAGAGAGCCCAGCGCGCCGGCGAGGGCGGCGTACTGCTGGGTCAGGGCGGCCCGCAGGGCGCCGGTGCGAACCGCGACGGCACGGCGGGTGAGGTAATCGGCATAATATCGGTTGACCGCGCCGGCGAGCACCGCCGGTCTGGTACAGCCGCGGGCAAGGGGTGCTGGAAGGGTTGCGGCGGTGACCTCCTGACCTTCGCGCAGCTGTTCGATGACCCCGGTCAGCCCGTTGAGGGTGTCGCTGCAGCGGGCGACCCAGCAGCCGAGCCGGCCCCCGCAGTTGGCGCAGGGCCCCTGCGCGACCCGGTCATAGAGCTCATTGAGGGAGAGCTGGGGGCCTGGCAGCCGGCTGCAGACCTCCTCCACCGTCTGACCGACCTGGCACAGCGCGTCGCTGAGGGCATACAGCCGGTCCGAGACCCGGCCGGGCAGGTCGGCAGCCGTAACTTCGGCCCGCCGGGCGTTTTTGAGCCTTTCGCAGAGCGCGGCGGGCAGCAGCAGAAAAATCAGCGCGCCGCCGCCGGCCGCAAGCAGGAACCAGACCCCCGAGGCAGGATCCGGCGCGCCGAAGATCCCGACGCAGGAAGCCGCGAAGTAACAGGCCGCCATCGCCGGTCGGCCCCGGTCCCGAAAGGCCGCCGCTGCAAGGGCCGCCGCCGCGAGGGAGACCCCCGTCCAGCCATCCTCCGGCCGCACGAGATAAAAGCTGAGGGCGCCCGCGATTGCCATCACCGCCGCCGGTCCGGCACCCGCGAGACCAAGGGCGAGGGTGAGCGGCCCGAAGGCGGCCAGCCCGAGATTAAAGCCGCCGGGAGCAAGGCGAAAGAGGGCGCAGAGCACCGCGCCGGCGCTGAGCACCGCCGCGCCCTGTACCGTGGCGGGCTGTCCCGCCAATCGGCTGCCCGCCGCGAGCGGAGGCAACGCGAGGGAGAAGACCATTGCCATGCCGATCGCGAGCAGCCCTTCCGGGATGGTATTCATCACCTCGATCGGCCCCTCGGCCAGCTTGATGGCGTAGAACACCCGCACCACGAGCAGCACCGTCGCGCCGGCGAGGGCGGCGAGTGCCCCGGGTTCATCCTTACCCCGCCGGCGCAGCAGCAGGAACCGAACCCCGGCGGCGGCCAGCACCGCCGCGAGGTAACCGCCGCTGACGGTAAAGGGCAGGCTGATCGCGCTGCCCGCCACCGCGCCCGCGCTGACCGCGAGCAACGCCGCCGGCGGCGCGGCGGCCACCAGCGCGATTCCAAAGGGGGCAAGTCCATCCATCAGGACGGTGCCCGCCATCAGAGCGGCAATCCCCGCCGCCGCCAGCTGGAGCAGCAGCGGCGCCGCCTGCTCCCACGACTGTCTGAGATTCTGCGCCAGGCGCGAGGCGCGCAACCGTTCGACCATTTCTTACATCCTTTCTTTTTTGCCGGATCGCCATGCAGCCCGCTGGGGGCCTGTCCACCATTATAGAGAGGTAAGGGCGAAAAACAGCGCGAATAAAGGCGTGGCAGCGGCGGAAACCGCCGTCATGCTGCCCGACATTTTCACACGGAATCGTTGATTATCTCAAAATTCCTCTGCTTTTTACAGTTCGTTCATTCTTTTTCCCTTTTTAGTCTGCTAAGATAGACTAGATAGTTTCAGGCCATCGGGAGGCGTTTGCATGAGCGAACATTTTATCGTCTTTGACGAGGTGTGTAAATTTTATCAGATGGGCGAAAACCGGATCGCCGCGGCCGACCACATCAGTTTTTTTGTCGAGAAGGGTGAATTCTGCATCATCGTCGGCCCCTCCGGCGCGGGCAAGACCACCGTTCTGAATATGCTGGGCGGGATGGACAACTGCGACGAGGGCAAAATCCTGCTCGACGGCGCGCTGATCAGCGGTTACAGCCCCAAACAGCTGACGGCCTACCGCCGGTACGACGTCGGCTTTGTTTTTCAGTTTTACAATCTGGTGCAGAACCTGACCGCGCTGGAGAACGTCGAGCTGGCCAGCGAGATCTGCCGCGATCCGCTGCCGGCTGACGAGATGCTGCGGCAGGTGGGATTGGGCGAGCGGATGAACAACTTCCCCGCACAGCTCTCGGGCGGCGAGCAGCAGCGGGTGGCGATCGCCCGCGCGCTGGCCAAGAACCCGAAAATCCTGCTGTGCGACGAGCCGACCGGCGCGCTGGACTACAACACCGGCAAACAGGTGCTCGCGCTGTTGCAGGACACCTGCCGAAAAACCGGTCGCACCGTGATCGTCATCACCCACAACAGCGCGCTGACGGCGATGGCCGACCGGGTGATCCGGATCAAGAGCGGCAAAGCGATCTCCAATGTGACCAATCCCCATCCTACTCCTGTGGAAGAAATCGAGTGGTGAACCCTTGAACAAGTCATACCGAAAAAATATTCTGCGGACCATCCGCGGCACCGCAAGCCGGTTCTGGGCGATCTTTGCGATCGTCGCGCTGGGGGTCGGCTTTCTCGCCGGTCTGCTCGCCTCCACCCCCGACATGCGGTACTCGGGGGATCTGTACTTCGACAATACCCGGCTGTTTGATCTGCGGATCGCCGGCACCCTCGGTCTGACCGACGGGGACCTTGAGGCGCTCGAGCAGGTCGAAGGGGTGAAGTCGGCGATGGCCGCCTACTCGGCCGATATGCTGGTTGAGACCGCGCAGGGCGATGTTGTGGTGACCCGGATCCACAGCCTGCCCGAGGGCGAACTTGACAGCGGGCGGGCGGACTGGATCAACCAGTTCGAACTGATCGAGGGGCGGATGCCCGAAAACCCGGGCGAGTGCCTGGTTGAGCACAACAGCGACCTGACCGGGGACGCGGCCGAAATCGGCGACCGGCTGGTCGTCTCGGCCGACAACAAGGATCCCGAGGATACCCTCGCACGGATGGAGTACGAGGTGGTCGGGATCGTCGAGAGCAGTTACTACTTCTCCTATGAGCGGGAGCCCGCGAGCGTCGGCAACGGCTCGGTGGGGATGGTGCTCTACATTCCGCAGCAGGACTTTTCCCTTGATGTCTATACCGATATTTATCTGTCGGTGACAGGCGCCGCGGCGCTGGAAGCGCCGGGTGCGGCCTATGAAGCGCTGGTTGATGAGGTCGGCGACCGGATTGAGGAGATCAGCGGCGAGCGCTGTGAGATTCGTCTGGCCGAGATCCGGGATGAGGCGCAGGCCGAGCTGGACGACGGCTGGGCCGAATACAACGACGCCAAGGCGGAAGCCGACAAGGAATTTGCCGACGCCCGCGCCGAGCTGGACGACGGCTGGGCGGAACTCGCGGAAGGCGAGGCCGAGCTTGCCGACGCCGAAGAGAAGCTGACCGATGCGCGCAACCAGCTGATCAGCGGCGAAGCGGCCCTCAAGGAAAACGAGGCGAAGCTGCCCGACACCCTCGCCGAGCAGCGCGCGCCGATCGACGAGGGCTGGGCCGCGCTGGAGGCGGGCAAGCAGGAGCTCGATGACAGCCGGGACCAGCTGGAAACCTACCGGGACCAGCTGGCACAGGCACAACAGGGGCTTGCGCTGCTCGAACAGTCGGCCGGGGCGCTCACCACCCGGCTAAACGACCTCAAGGCGCAGCTTGACCAGGCCAAGGCAGATGCGAACTACGACGCGCTGGCTGCGGCGCTCGCTGCGGCCGAGGCGGAACTCGCCGCACACGGCGGCTATGACGCATGGTATGCAACCGACCCGGCGGCAGCCGATGCCGCGCTGACCGCCCGGGACGCGGCACAGACCGCCTTTGACGGGGCAAAACAGGCCGTCGCGCCCTATCAGGCAGCGGTGGACGAGGCCAGCGGCCAGCTGGACGCCCTCAACGGGCAGATTTCCTCTCTGTCCCAGACGGTCGCCACCCTCGAGGCGGGGATCGCGGCTGGAGAACAGGGCATCGCCGCCGGCGAAGAGGAGATCGCCGCCCGCGAGGCCCAGCTCAACGAGGCGGAGGCGGCCTTTGCCGCCGCCGAGCAGGAGGCCTATGACCAGATCGCCGCGGCAAAGGAGGAGATCCGGCTGGGCTGGCTGGAGATTCTCGACGGGCAGACCGAGATCGACGACGCGCGGGCTGAACTGGAGGACGGGCGGGTCGAGCTGGAGGACGGTGAGGCCGAGTACGCACAGCAGAAGGCGGACGCCGACGCCGAACTGGCCGAAGCGCGGGCCGAGCTGGAGGACGGCGAGGCCGAGCTGGAGGACCTCGAGCTGCCCGAGTGGTACATCCTTGACCGGGAAACCAATGTGAGTTACGCCTCCTTCAAGTCCAACATTGAGAAGGTCGAGGCGGTGGCAAAGGTCTTTCCGATCTTCTTCTTCCTCGTCGCGGCGCTGGTGGTGCTGACCACGATGACCCGGATGGTGGACGAGGAGCGGCTGCAGATCGGCACGATGAAGGCGCTGGGCTACGGCAAGGGCGCGATCGTTGCAAAATACCTGATCTATGCGCTGGTGGCCTCGGTACTGGGCTCGGCCGCCGGACTTGCAATCGGGCTGACGGTACTGCCCTCGGTGATCTGGAACGCCTATGAGGTGATGTACCGGCTGCCCAGGATGTACTGTTTGTTCCACCCCACCTTCTCGCTGGTCTCTGCCGGTGCGCTGATCCTGTGTACCCTTGCGGCGACCCTCAGCGCCTGCTGGGCCTCGCTGCACGAGCAGCCGGCAAGCCTGATGCTGCCCCGCGCACCGAAGGCCGGCAAACGGATTTTGCTCGAGCGGGTCGGCTTCTTCTGGCGGCGGCTCAAGTTCACCTACAAGGTCACCGCCCGCAACCTGTTCCGGTACAAAAAGCGGTTCTTTATGACGGTGATCGGCATTTCGGGCTGCACCGCGCTGCTGGTAACCGGTTTCGGGCTGCACGATTCGATCAGCGATATCGTCAACCGGCAGTTCGGGGAGATTTTTACTTATAATCTCTCAATCACCCTCAGCGAGGAAAAGGATCTCTCCGACCCCGACCTGCGCGCGCTGCTACGCAGCGACCAGATTGAGAGCTGGATGCCGATTCATCAGGAGGAGAGCTCGAACACCTACGGCAATGATACCTTCAAGACCTATCTCTATGTTCCGCAGGACTACAAACGGATCGACGAGATCGTCGACCTGCACACCCGGCTGGGACAGGAGCCGGTCACCCTCACCGGGGACGGCATCGTCATCACCGAGAAGATGTCCGAGCGCACCGGTAAGGGCATCGGGGACACCATCGAGCTGCAGAACGGCGACAAGAAGACCGGCACCTTCACCATCACCGGGGTGGTGGAGAACTACGTCGAGAACTATGTCTATCTGACCGCTGACCTCTATGCCGAGCAGTTCGGCGAGCAGCCGGAATACACGATGATCGCGGCCACGACCGCCGACAACTCCCAGCAGGCGCGGGACGAGCTGAGCGCCGAGCTGTTTGAACTGGACTGCGTGTCCGGCGTCAGCTTTACCGAGGATCTGAAAACCACCTTCTCGAGCATGATGCAGAAGATCGACACCATCGTGGTGGTCATCATCTTCTGTGCCGGGCTATTGGCCTTCGTCGTGCTCTATAACCTGACCAACATCAACATCACCGAGCGGGAAAAGGAGATCGCCACCATCAAGGTATTGGGCTTCTTCGACCGGGAGGTGGACGCCTATGTCTACCGCGAATCCATCGCGCTGGCGGTGATCGGCACCCTCGTCGGCCTGGTGCTTGGGGTCTACCTGCATATGTTCGTCATCCACACCGTCGAGGTCGACGCGGTGATGTTCGGGCGGTCGATCCGCACGGCCAGCTATCTCTTCTCGGCGCTGCTGACCCTCGTCTTTGCGCTGCTGGTCAACCTGGTCATGCACCGCAAGCTCAAACAGATCAGCATGGTCGAGAGTATGAAGGCGCCCGAATAATCCCTCTCAGTAAAGGAGACCTTTTATGCAGTACGCCATTGTTTATAGCAGCCGCACCGGCAACACCCGGCTGCTCGCCGACGCGGTGCGGCAGGCGCTCGACCCCGCCGGCTGCCTGTATTTCGGTCCGCCCGATCCCGCTGCTCTTGCCGCCGACGTCCTTTATCTCGGATTTTGGACCGACAAGGGAAGTTGCGACAAGGAGACTGCCGGTTTTCTCTCTCAACTGACAAATCAACAGGTTTTTCTGTTCGGCACCGCCGGCTTTGGCGGCGCACAGGACTATTTCGACCAGATTCTGGACCGGGTGGCACAGCAGCTGCCCTCCACGGTGACGGTGACCGGACATTTTCTGTGTCAGGGTAAAATGCCCCTATCGGTCCGCGCGCGTTACGAGGCGATGCCGGACAGCCCCCGGCGCAGCGCAATGCTCGAGAATTTCGACCGGGCGCTATCCCACCCCAATCAGCAAGATCTCGACGCGCTGAAGGCCGCGCTGGCGCACGCGGAATAATTGACAGTCAACCAGGCGATCTGCCCAAAATTTCTCCCGGGAAATTGGGCAGACCGCCTTTTTTCTGTGCAGTTTGCTCCCTCTCTTGACGGGTTCGGCTTTGCTTCTGTATTATTATGTTGGACGATATATCGTGTGACGTAATAGTTTGCGAAAAGGAGGAGAGCGCGGTGAGCTACGACGGTGGGCCGATGACCGAGGCGATGTACTATATCCTGCTGGCGCTGCTCGAACCGGGCCACGGTTACCGGCTGATGCAGGCGAT
>CALXBG010000068.1 GCA_944386485.1 uncultured Pygmaiobacter sp.
AGCAGCCGCCCGAACAGCTCGTCGGTGTTCTCGGCAAGATGCGGCCCGTGCTGCTCGGTCGACGCGGCACAGAGCAGCAGCCGCCGGTACCCGTGTTCCATCGCCCGGCCGATCTCGGGCCAGGACAGTTCTTCAATCCAAAGACTCGTCAGCGGTTCCATCGCGCTCCCTCCTTGGTCTCATCCTACCACGCAGAGGAAAAAAGGGCAAGAAAAAAGGTGTGCCAGCGTAAGAAAACAACGCCGTAAAAAGGCCGCTTTTGCGCGGCTGCGGCGTCAAGCCCCCTCGACAACCACAGAGGGTGCCTTCGGTGCCTTTCCTTGCACCCGCATCAAAATCGGCCTTTTTACGGTGTATGCAGTTCTGCCCCAGAATTTTGGATGGAGAAAGTGCAAAGAGCAGCCCCCCAAGCCTTGGTGGCTTGGGGGGCCGCTCTGCGTGCTTTATACGCCAAAATTCTACGGCAGAACTAAACTTCCCGAAGGGAAGTCGACTTTTCTTATGCTGGCACACCTTTAGGAGCCGACCTCTTATTTCATCTCGGTAAACCATCCAATCCTGTACACAAAAGAATTTTTACCGATTATTTCGGTCAAGCGGGATCAGTTTGGGCTTTCTTTCCTCTTCCTCATCCCGTGTGTCCTGTAACATCAGATTACTGATATGATCAATTCCGAGCACCAGCTGTTCCAGCTGCTCATCGCTCAGGGTTCCAAGATGGGTAAAGCAGCCCTCAAACAGCGGACCAACCCGCTGTTTGACCTCGCTATAATAATAATCCTCTCCCGCCGGGGTAATACGAAGGACAATATCCTTGCGGTTGCCGGCTTTCTGATACTTTTCCACCAGCCCCAACTTTTCCAGCGCACGCACCAACCGTGAAAAGGTACTGGTTGCAAGGCCCAGCTGATCCGAGATATAGGCCATATTCTCCATTTCATCCTGGTGCTCCAGCAGATATTCCAACGCCTGCCATTCGTTTGGGGAGAGGGCGATGGCCCCCTGCTCATTTGTTTTTCTGCGCGCAGACACCCGAGAACTCAGGTTAGAATGACGTACCAGCGCGGCGACAAAAGGCCGGTACCGTCCCATCCACTTCGTGTCCAAGGTCGCCCCTCCCCCATACTGTTTCGCAGCGCGCCGTTTTGACGGCGCGCTGCGTCTGTCTTTATTTTATCCAAAAAGGGATAGGAGTGCAATCCCTCTTGTCATTGTCCCAAAAAATCCTATCAGGCCATCAGGAAATTGCCCAGCCATGTCTGACCATAAAATGCATCGTTGATTCCCAGCGTACAGACGCAGGACCAGCTGATCAAAATCGCGCACAGCGCCGCACCCGTCCAGATGTTGTTGGTGAATTTGTACATCCTCCGCAGCAGGTAAACGGTAATCGGTACCACCGTGACCATGTGATAAGAGCAGATGAAACTGCTGAAGAACAGCCCATCATAAACAGTTGCCTGCGCGATGACATAGTTCAGGATGCAGCACAGCCAGATACCTATCGAGTTAATCAGCACCGTATACAGGGTATCCTTCCAGACCGGGATGTCAGCTCGGACGCCAAAGTTGATTCCCGCCGAGATAATAAGGTACAGCGGGAACAGCACCACCGCATACCGCAGCGCGAGGAACCAGTAATCCGCCTTCATCTCGCCAAAAACGGTCATCCAGATGCGGTATTCCTGCCCAAAGAAATACTGCATTACAGCCAAGGATCCATAGGCCGCGGCAATCATAATAACCGCCAAAAGCAGGCACTTGAATACATTTTTTACCCCAATTGCCGGGCTGACCGGCTTCAGTCCGGTACGGCCGAACAGCTTCTTGCCCACCAGCGCATTGAGCAGTAGCATAATCGCCGACGCGATAGCCAGGCAGATAACAAAGACGATTGCCAGGCTGCAGGATCGTCCCAGCGGGAACAGCTTGGTAGGTCCAAAGATGAACAAGCCCTTCGCGTTTGCATAATAGATGGCGGCGAAGGAGAGCGCCACCGTGATCAGCCCGAACACCGCAAACCGCTTTTTGCTGAAAGGCAACCTTTCCTCGGCGCGCGGCGCACTAACACAGCCGGCAAAGAACGGGGTGTACAGCAGCGCGCCCGCAATGGCGAGGATCATCACGATCATCGCAAACAGAGCAATGGTATTGCAGACTACCCGCAGCTGCCACATGGCGGAATCGGCAGCCAATGTGGTCTCCTGCCCCAATGTCTTGGAGAAGTACTCAATAACCGCAGCATTGGTCTTTGTCGAGAAGAATTCCTTGGAGTGGGTCTCCCCCTCGGTGAGGTACCACAGCCGGCTGGTTCGCTCATCAAAGGACTGGGTCAACGTCTCGCTGGCCGCATCGTCGAACAGCGTACCGTCCTGCACGCTGGTCTCGCTGCTGTCGTCTACAACATACCATTCTCCCAAAGTCAGGGGCTCAGAGGTATACCAAGCAGCCTGTGCGGTCTCCAGTTCACCCAGATTATAGGCGGCATCAAACTCGCCGGAGAGAATGAACAGGTTGGTTTGCAGACTGCGCTTCACCTCGTATCCCGCCACCTCAGTCGGCTGCGGATCATTGCCGGTTGAGGCTCCGATTCCCAGAATGATGGCCGCTTTCAGTCTGGTATTATACCGCTCCTCCTCAATCGCCCGCAGCGACTCATAGTGTGCCAGCTGGTCGGTATTCAGCTTTTCTCTCGCCATCTGGTCGGCGTCCTGATCAATTTCTTCTCGAGTGAGGGAAATGCCAAATTCATCCGCCAAAATATTCATCATGCAGTCGTTAAGGCTGAGATACCCACAGTCCAGGATCGCGGCCGCATTGGTGCGGTAAGCTCCCATCGAATGACCCACCATACCGATGCGGGTAGAATCCACGAACTCCAGCGACCGAACAAAGTCCAACGCATCGGTCATTCCCATCGGCGTTGCTGCCGGCAATTCACTTTTGACGCCGTCGGTCACATTCACCGATGAATAGAATCCGGGAAGGCCCTGCTCGGCGTCGTCATAGTCCGGCTGAGCGCTCATACCGGATCCATAAGCGCTCACATTGAGCACCACAAAACCTCGGCGCGCAATCTCTTCGGCCATATTCTTCATCGTGCCATAAGTACAGCCGCCGCCGTGGTTTACAATTACGGCCGGCAAACTGTCGTGACTGGTAGTACCCGCCGGATAATAAAGTTCACCATCCAGCTCAGCGCCCCGGGCGTCAATAGAAATAGGTTCAATCTTAACTTTTCCGAGATTGCTCTGTACCAGTTGTGCAAAAAAACTACTGACAAAGATGATTGCCGCACAAAGCAAAGCCAGCCGCACACAGCTTTGCTTAGAGTAAAACCCAAAGGGTTTCCCTTTCTTCATGTTTCTTACTCCCTTCACCGCTTTGTCAAAGTGTTTTCCCTCGCCGCAGCCAGTCTACCCGGGTTGCCCGCCACGGTGTCGTCCTTGTACATACTTTATCAAATCATTCCATATAAAACAATATTTATTTTATATAAAATAAATATAATGTTTTTGTGTATATTATAATTCTACCTTAAGAATTTATTTTACCAGTCACGTCATGTAGACTTAAAATGCAAAACAAAAAAGCCATTCTCCTTTATGTCTTCAGGAGAACGGCTTTTTGTTTATTATTTTGCGATACGGTCCGATATGAGCCCCCGCATTATTTTTCTCCGCAGAGCTCGGCTTCTCGTTGTGCCTTGCTAAGGAACCGCAGCAATAGGGTGTTGGCAACAATCGACAAAATCAGCTCGGTAATGGGCTGGGCATAAGGGATACCATAGAGCGGGGCAATCCGGTTGAGCAGATAGAGCAGCGGCAGCTCGAGCACCAATTTTCGGGAGATTGCAAAGACAAGCGCCTTACTCCCCATGCCGATTGCCTGAAAAATGCCGACCGCCAGAAAGTCTATACTAAGCAGCGGCAGCCCCAGGCAGAATCCGCGCAAAAAGTGAACACCGTAAGCAACGGTTTGCTCGTTGGAGATGAACATCCCGACCAGAAAATCCGCACCGAAATAAATAATAATACTCGTTGAGACCAAACCAATCAGACCGGCACGGAAGGTAAAGAAGTAGGCCTGCTTCATCCGCCGAATATTGCCGCTGGCATAATTGTAGCTGATGAGCGGCATAATTCCCTGGGAAAGTCCCATCATGACATAAAGCGGAATCATATTGATCTTGGTGCAGATCCCCATCGCAGCCAGAGCCTGTGCACCATAGACCGCAGCAAGGTTGTTCATCACGGTGCTGCTGGTCACATTGAGTATGTTTTGAATCGAAGCCGGTACCCCCACCCCAAAGATACCGCTTAATACCGAACGATCCAGCCGCAGCTGGCGCAGCGAGATGTTGACACAGGTCCGTTCACCTCGCACCCGAAGATAAACGAGGAAATAGCCCAGCGCCACACAGTTGGATAAAAAGGTGGCCAGCGCCGCGCCGGCCGCCTTCATTCCAAAGCCCCAGGGCAGAATGAAGATCGGATCAAGAATCATATTCAAAAGGCAGCCACTCATTGTGCCGATACTGGCATGGAGAGCAGCCCCTTCTGATCGGATCAGATAGGCCATTACGACATTGAGAATAGCAGGGACCGCACCGAGAGTGACCGTCCAGTTCAGATAGGCATTGGTTGGGTCGACCGTCTCGCCCGACGCCCCTAATAATCCGAGCAGCGGAGTACGCAGCAGAGTACAAAGCAACGAAAACAAACCCCCGCAAACCAGCGCGCCCCAGAAACCGAAAGTTGAACTTCGGAGCACCGTCTGGTTATCCTTGCGGCCCATCGCCCGGCTCATCATGCTCGAACTGCCCACTCCAAAAAGATTGGTAATCGTATTGAAGGCCAGCAGTACCGGTGAGGCAAGGGTTACCGCCGCCGTCTGCACCGGATCGTTGAGCATCCCGACAAAATAGGTATCTGCAAGGTTGTATAATACCATTACAATCGAACTGAGTATGGTCGGTACCGACAGCACCAATACCGCGTGAGGAATGGTATAGTTCTCAAACAATTCCTCTTTGGTCCGTTGCGCCTTTGCAGCCACCTGCTTTCCCCTGCCTTTCTCAAATAAAATAAAAAAGGGCAGATCCTTCGACCTGCCCGTTTTGTTCTGTCTCTTTTCTGCCTGCGGACAAAGATGCAGATTACTCCGCGTCCTCGCTGGAAGCGACTACATCGTCCTCCTCGGCCGCAGCCGGAGCGTCGTTCAGCAGCGCCTTCATCGACAGACCGACACGATGCTTCTCAAAGTCAGCCTCGATCAGCTTAACGGTGACCTCATCGCCAACCTTCAGCACGTCGCTGACCTTCTCAACCCGCTCGTTCGAGATCTCGCTGATGTGGACCAGGCCATCGATGCCCGGCAGAACCCGAACGAAAGCGCCGAACTTGGTGATCGAAACCACCGGAGCAGTAAAGACGCTGCCCAGAGGATAATCGGCACGCAGCCGCTCCCAGGGGTTGTCCTCCGCCTTCTTGAAGCCCAGCGAAACCTTGCCGTTCTCACGGTCGAGGCTCTTGATGTAAACATCGATCACGTCGCCGACCTTGACTACCTCGCTGGGGTGCTTGATCCGATCCCAGGACAGCTCGGAGATGTGAACCAGGCCATCCACGCCGCCAACGTCGACAAACGCGCCGTAGTCGGTGAGATTCTTGACAACGCCCTGATAATGACGGCCTTCCTCAGCCTCAGCCCAGAAAGCCTCCTTCTTGGCCTCCTGCTCCTCAGCCAGCACCGCGCGGATCGAGCCGATGACACGGCGGCCGCTGCACTCGATGATCTTGATGCGGACCTTCTGCTTCACCAGCGGGGCAAGATCCTCGCCGCGGCGCAGCGAAGCCTGGGAAGCGGGAATAAACACCTTGACGCCCTTGACATAGGCGACCAGACCACCCTTGACCTGCTCGGAAACGGTGGCCTCGAGAATGGTGCCCTCCTCGGCAGCCTTCTCAACCTCAGCCTGTCCGGCTTTGGCCTCAAACCGCTTCTTGGAAAGGGCGACGGTGCCTTCTTGGTCATTAACTTTGATGACAACGAGTTCCAGCTCGTCCCCTTTCTTCACCGCATCCTCCAGCTTCACGGTGGGATCATCAGACCACTCGGACGCCGCGACAAATCCGGTCTGCTTGGTGCCGATGTCCACGGTGATCTCGCTGGGCGAAATTCCGGTGACAATACCGGTTACGACCTTGCCATTGAAGACCGGCTTCAAGGACTGCTCGATCATCTCCTCAAAGCTCATCTCTTCGTTCTGTACTACCTCGCTCATCTTGTTAAGTACCTCCTCGATTATAGACGATGGCGTGGAAGCGCCTGCAGTAACGCCGACCCGTTGCACCCCGGCAAAATCCTCTGCCGAAAGTTCCTGTGCCGTCTCGATTGCAAGGGTCCTGCAATGCCTGTTTGCCACCCGAACCAGTTTCTGGGTGTTGGAAGAACCCCGGCCGCCGATGACGACCATCAGATCACAGCGGCGTGCCAGCTCTTCTGCTTCCTGCTGCCTCGCCCATGTTGCACTACATATTGTATCAAAAATTCGCGGGTTTGTATAGACTTTTTTTATAAACTCTGTACTTTCTAACCATTTTGTAACTTCATAGGTCGTTTGAGCCACCACAAAAACCAATTTTTCACGGTTTTCCGCTGTCGAAATCTCCCTCAACTGGGTCGGATCGGCAAAAACCAGCACTTCACCGCAGGCATGTCCCACAATTCCCTGAACTTCGGGATGATTTTTATCTCCGGCAATGAGCAGCAGCGCGCCCTCTTTTCCCGCCTGTGCCGCAATCTTCTGGATCTTGGCGACAAAGGGACAGGTCGCGTCATGGATCGCTACATCCCGCCGGCGCAGCGCGTCATAGGTTGACTCTCCAACTCCATGACTGCGGATTACCACCTCATAGCCATCCGGCAGCTGGTCGGGTCCATCTACCGTGATAACCCCCTGCCGCTCGAGTGAAGCAACGCATTGGGGATTGTGGATCAAAGGGCCAAGGGTGGCGACCTTGTGTCCCTCGGCTGCCAGCTGCTCGGTCATCCGAACCGCGCGATCCACTCCAAAGCAGAATCCCGCCGTCTTTGCTCTGATAATCTCCATACAGGCTCCTCCCTTTGCAGCTCTTTTGGACATCGTCACCAGTACTGCCGGTTCTCCTCATACAATCTGGTAATCCGCTCGGTCAGCACCGCTTTGGCAGCCCGCAGCTTGCTCGCCGCATGCTCGCCGCCGAGACCAAGGCTCTCCAGCGGAATCGGTTCTCCGAATGCGACGGTCACGGTGCAGAACAGTCTTTGTCTGCCGCCACGATAGATCACGCGGCAGGGCACAATATCCGCCCCGGCAGCCTGCGCCACCACAAACGCGCCGCTCTTGAGCGGCAGCATCCCCTCGCCCTTCCGGGTTCGGGTCCCCTCGGGAAAGATCAGCATTGAGCGGGCTCCGCGCACCGATTCAACGGCATTGTTGAGAACGGTCTTGTCTCCCTTGCCCCGCTCAACCGGAAAAACGCCGACCCGGTGAAAAAACCAGGACACGAACGGATTGTGGAACAGCTCCTCCTTGCCCATCACCCACATCGGGGGCGCCCATCCACGGGCCAATACGACAAAAACCGGGTCGATTGCGGACAGGTGGTTCGGGCACAGCACATAGCCGCGATCTTTCGGCAGATTCTCTCTGCCGACCACCCGGATCCGGTAGACCAGCCGGAACAGCACCGACGCCCCTGCAAAACAGGCATTGTAAAACAGATGCATCAGCCGATCCTCCCCCGGATGAGGTCCCGCAGCTTGCAAAACGCGGTCTCAAAATCATCCTCTGTGGTATCCACCAAGATAGCATCCTCCGCCTGCCGCAGCGGTGCTGCCGCGCGATGGCTGTCGTTGTAGTCCCGCTGGCGGATGTCTGCGAGAACCTCCTCGTAATCCACCTTCTGTCCCCGCTGCGCCAGCTCGTCTGTCCGCCGACGGGCGCGTTCCTCCGCGCTCGCAGTCAAAAAGATCTTGATCTGTGCGTCGGGCAGAATAACGGTGCCGATATCCCGGCCATCCATCAGGACATTGTTCTCACGCGCGATTTCCCGCTGGGTCTCGGTGAGAAAATCCCGCACCCCCTGATGGGCAGAGACGCTGCTGGCCGCCATCGAGACCGCTTCCCTGCGAATCTCATTGGAGACATCCTCGCCGTTGAGAAAGACATGCTGCGCCCCCTCAAGATACCGCAATTCAAGGTGGACCTCCTCCAGTCGGGGCAGCACCTGTGCGCTGTCGGTCATGTCAATCCCCGCCCGCAGCATATACAGGCCAATGGCACGGTAGAGCGCGCCGGTATCCACATAGAGGAATCCCAGCTCCTTTGCCAGCCGTTTCGCCATGGTGCTCTTGCCCGCGCCGGACGGGCCGTCAATCGCAATCTGGATCATTTTCCTTCCCTCACCTGTCTTCAAGAATATAGCTTCCGGCCGCGTGGCCGGTCGCAAAGGCGATCTGCAAATTGTAACCGCCGGTATAGGCGTCCACATCCAGCAGTTCGCCTGCAAAATGCAGATTTTTTACCAGTTTGGACTCCATCGTCCTGGGGTTGACCTGCCGCACCGATACCCCGCCCGCAGTCACCACCGCCCGGCTGATGTCATCCTTGCCTGCGATGGGGATTACAAAGTGCTTGAGCAGCCCAACCAGCGCGCGCCGCTCTTCCCGGGTGATCTGGTTGACCCGTTTGCTCTGGTCAATTTCCCAGCGCGCCAGCATGACCGGGATCATTCCGGACGGCAGCAGTCCCGAAAGGCTGTTGGCCGCACTCTTGCCGGCCAGTTTCTCAAAATCCCGGCCGATCCGGTGGTAGAGCGTCTCCTCATCAAGCGCCGGCTTGAGATCGATCTCAATTTTTGCCGCGCCGCCCTTGCCGCGCAGATAGGCGCTGGCCGAGAGCACCAGGGGACCCGAAACCCCGAAATGGGTGAAAAGCATCTCTCCCTGCTCGGTATAAAGCCGCTTGTCCCCCTCAAAGAGGGTCAGCCGCACATTTCGCAGCGAGAGTCCCATCATTGCGCGACACTCTTCCCGCGCGCTGCCGCCGACAGTCAGCGCCACCAGACTGGCGGTCGGCGGCACAATCGTGTGCCCCAGCTCCTGAGCCATCCGATAGCCGTCCCCGGTCGACCCGGTGCCGGGATAAGAGAGCCCGCCGGTGGCAAGGATCACGCCCTCCGCCTCGAGCAGCTGTCCGTCCGCAAGCCGGACCCCGCACACCGCGCCCTGCGCGGTCTCAACCGTTTTGGCCTGCGCGAAAACAACCCGGCAATCCCCTGCATACCGCTGCAACGCCGCCGCGATATCGGCTGCCCGGTCGCTGACCGGAAAGACCCGCCGCCCCCGCTCGGTCTTGAGCGGCACACCGAGGGACTCCATCAGCGCCATCGTATCGGCGGGAGAAAACGCCTCCATCGAGGAATAAAGGAACTTGGGGTTACTGCGGACATTTTTGAGCACCTCGTCCGGCGTGCAGTTATTGGTGACATTACAGCGTCCTTTGCCGGTGACGAGAATCTTTTTACAGGTGCGCTGGCTGTGTTCCACCACCGTAACCTGCAGCCCGCGGCCCGCTGCGGTACCCGCGGCGAGCATCCCTGCCGCGCCGCCGCCCACGACGACCACCCGTTTGAGCATCTGCACCCCACCCTCAACAAAAAGCCGGGCGCAGGGCGCCCGGCATCCCCTAATTTTCTCTTGATATCTTAATAAGATTACCACTCCTCGCCCTTTTTGACAAGCGATTTTCAAAAGAAAACCGGCTGGATCTGCCGGCCGCGCAGCGCCAGCTCGGCCGCATCGGGCAGCTGATCGAAGTCCGCCGCCAGCGAGGTGGGTTTTTTCAACCAGTTGTCCTGCGCCATCGGAACAAAATAGTAATTTTTGGTGTTCAGCAGCCGGCCCAGATTCTGCGCGCTGGCTGACAGCCCGTCATTAGAGGACAGCGCCAGCAACACCGGCCGGCCACAGCGCAGATGGCTCTTGCAGAGCATTGTGATAGGCGTATCCGTAATCCCCAGCGCCAGCTTTGCGAGCGTGTTGCCGGTGCAGGGGGATACGATCACAAGATCACACAGATGCTTGGGGCCGACCGGTTCCGCGGCCTGAATCGTGTCAATGATCTCGTTGCCGGTGATCTCACGCAGCCGTTCCCGAATACTCGCCGCGGTGCCGAACCGGGTATCCAGACTTCCCGCATTAAAGGAAAGCGCCGGGATGACCCGCGCCCCCCGCTGCACCAGTTCCCGCAGCTGTTTGAGGCTCTTTTCGAAACTGCAAAAACTGCCGCACAGTCCATAAATGATCGTCTTATCTCTCATCGGTCCATCTCCTCCATCATCTTCAAAACCGTCTGCGCCAAAAAACGGCCTGCCGTTTTCGGAGCGCATTTTGCGGGCAGGCCGCCGGCACGAAGCGCCCGGATTCCCCGCTGCTGCGCCGCGTCAAGATCCACGCCTCCCGGCGCGGAGGTGAGGTCGAGTACAAAGGCATCCTGCCGAAGAAAGCCGGCAGTCTCCCGATCAATCAACGGCGCGGGAACGGTATTGACCAGAATCTCGTATTCGCTCGCTGTTTGCCGCAGCCGGTCGATCTCCAGCGCGCGATACCCCAGCGCCAAAGCAAGGGCACGGGCGTCGGGCCGCCGGGCCGCCGCCGTCACAAGCGCGCCAAAGCCCGCCAGCCGCTGCGCCAGCAGTTTTGCAATCCTCCCAAAACCGAGGATCAAAACCCGGCTGTTCCAGAGCGTCTGATCCCGTTCGTGCAGAAGGATTTCGATCGCCCCCTCGCAGGTTGGAATCGCGTTGAGTATTGCAAGCTCTTCCCGTGCAAGGCAGTCAAACAGCTGCACACCCGCCGCAGCGGCGATAGCCTGTTCACGTTCTTTTACCGCACCTGCAAAGACCATCGTTCCAGGCCGCAGCTGTGCCAACAGCTGCGGCAGCGAAAGCTTTGCCGCCGCAAGCGGGGTTGGCAGCAAAACCACATCTGCTGATACCAGTCCTTCCTCTCCGGCCACGGGATAGCCCAGCCGCGCGAGATATGCCGCGGCTGCCCGCTGCCGCCCGTCCGTGCCGATTACCGCAAAACGCTTTTCCTCCAAAGGATCACCCCCGCAGTTCATCCTCAAAATCTGTTGGGCTATCCTATGAACCGCTTTGTTTTTTTGTTCGTTCCCCCTTGTAATAACGGCAGGGAAATACTATACTTTATCCAGATAAAGGATTTTGGGGGGTGTCGCCCCATGTCACAGTCTGGAGGGAGAAATCTATGGAATACCGCAATCATGCCGGCAATCAGGTCAGCGCGCTGGGCTTTGGCTGCATGCGCCTTCCGACCAATCCCGACGGCAGCATCAACGAGCCGGAGGCTCACCGGATGTTTGACCGTGCGTGGGAGGGCGGGGTTACCTACTACGACACCGCTTACCCCTATCACAATGGAGAGAGCGAACGGGTAGTTGGCCGCTGGCTGGCGAACAAGCCCCGGGAGAAGCTGCTGCTCGCCACCAAGCTGCCGGTCTTTCTGATCGAAAAGCCGGAGGATACGATGCGGCTGTTTAATGAGCAGCTGGAAAAGCTTGGAGTCAGCTATTTTGACTATTATCTGCTGCACGCGCTGAGCGCTGAACGCTGGGAAAAGGTGCTCAAAAACGGCGTGCTGGAAACCGTACAGAAATTGAAGGCGGAGGGAAAGATCCGCAAGCTGGGCTTCTCCTTCCACGATGAATATCCGGTTTTCGAGCGGATCGCCACCGCCTGTGACTGGGATTTCTGTCAGTTGCAGCTCAACTACATGGATGTGCACGACGAGGCCGGTCTGCGCGGCTGCGAGCTGGCGGCTTCCCGCGGGATGTCGGTTGTCGTCATGGAGCCGGTCAAGGGCGGCAGTCTTGCCAATCCACCCAAAGAGATCATGGATCGGTTTACCGCGCTGCAGCCGACCTGGAGCGCCCCGTCCTGGGCGCTGCGCTGGGTCAGCGAACTGCCCGGCGTCGCTGTTGTTCTCTCGGGTATGAGCGCAATGGAGCAGGTCGAGGATAACCTGGCTACCTTCAACAGCCTGCGTCCGCTGACCGAGGAAGAAAAGGCCGCAGTCGAGGCCGCCTCGGAACTCTACCGCACCCGCACCGTCGTGCCCTGCACCGGTTGCCGTTATTGTATGCCCTGCCCGATGGGGGTGGACATTCCCGGCATTTTCCGCATCCGCAACAACGCGGCGATCTACGACGCGGTTACCTCTGCCAAGGAAGCCTATGGCCGAATGGGAGAAAAGAGCCGTCAGACCTCCTGCGTCAACTGCAAAAAATGTGTCTCTGCCTGTCCGCAGCACATTGAGATTCCTGACCGCTTGGCCGAGGCCCACGCCTATCTGACCGCAAAATAACAAAAATGAACGGCCCCGAAAAAAATCGGGGCCGTTTTTTGCCGCAAGGTGTTTTCTTCCATGCCAAAAGATACTATAATATACACGCCGGCCTCTCGGTATGCACGGGGGCCGTCGCACATATAATTCAGACAGCGACAAGCCAAGCGAAAGCGGGGAAAAAATTTTGGAACAGTTGGACGCGGCTTTCATGCAGCAAAAAAAGCGGCTGCACTTTGTGGGGATCGGTGGCAGCGGCATGTTCCCGATCGTGCAGATTCTGCACGCTGCCGGCTATACCATCACCGGCAGCGACGTGAACGAGGGAGACATCATCAACTATGAGCGGGCGATGGGGATCGACGTCAAGATTCCCCATGCGGCAGAGAATGTGGAGGGTGCAGATCTGCTGGTCTACACCGCCGCCATCCTGCCGGGCAACCCTGAGATTCTGCGGGCTGAGGAGCTGGGGATCCCCTGTGTCGAGCGCAGCGTCATGCTGGGCTATGTTCAGCGGATGTATCCCCACTCGATCTGCGTGTCCGGCACGCACGGCAAGACGACCACGACTGGGATGATCACCCAGATTCTCGAGATGGCCGGCAAGGATCCGGCCGCTGTGATCGGCGGCAAACTGCCGCTGATTCACGGTTACGGCAAATCCGGCACGGGGGACAATATCGTGGTGGAGAGCTGTGAGTTTTCCAACACTTTTCTGCACCTTGCCCCCTACACCAGTATTGTGCTGAACATCGACGCCGATCATCTGGATTTCTTCAAAACAATGGATAATCTCAAGGCGGCGTTCCGCAGGTTCGCGGAGCTGACCGAGGGCCGGATCATCGCCAATGGGGACGATGCCAATACCATGCAGGCGCTGGCCGGGCTGGATAAAGAGCTGGTCACCTTCGGCGAGGGAGAAAACTGTGACTATGTCGCCCGCAACGTGCGGATGGTTCGCCCTGCTTTCTATGGCTACGAGGTCTGGCAGGGCGGCAAAAAGCAGGCCGAGATCACCCTTTCGGTTCCCGGCCGGCACAATGTGCTCAATTCGCTGGCCGCCTTTGCCGCCGCGACCCTCGCGGGCTGTACCGCCGAGCAGGCGGTCAGCGGCATTGCCGCCTTCACCGGCACCGGCCGTCGGTTTGAAATCCTCGGTCATACCGCTTCAGGCGCGGTGGTAGCGGACGATTACGCCCACCACCCCACCGAGCTGAAAGCCACCCTCTCGGCGGCAAAACAGATGGGATTTGCGCGGGTTATCGCGGTCTTTCAGCCCTTCACCTACTCCCGTACCAAGCTGCTGCTGCATGAGTTCGCCGAGGTTTTGCAGATTGCCGATCAGGTCGTGATGACCGAGATCATGGGCAGCCGGGAGACCAACGACAACTTCAACATCTACACCGCCGATCTCGCGGCCCTGATCCCGGGCAGCGTCTGGTATCCCGGCTTTGACGGGGTGGTCGACTATGTAGGAAAGAATGCCCGAGAGGGAGATCTCGTCATCACCCTCGGCTGCGGCGATATCTACAAGGCCGCAAAGCGGATGATTGCAGATAAAAAATAACCTATAAAAGCAAAGCGGGAGGAAAATTTCCTCCCGCTTTTTGTTGTTTTGCGCACAGTTATTTTACGTCTATTTTTCGTCGACCGGATTTTCCGCTGTCGGTGGGCAGTATTCCAAAATGTCGCCCGGCTGGCAATGCAGCGCTTCACAGATTGCTTCGAGCGTCGAAAACCGAATGGCGCTGATCTTGCCCGTCTTGATCTTTGACAGGTTGACATTGGCGATTCCAACCTTTTCGGACAGCGTGTTGAGCGACATCTTTCGATCCGCCATCACCCTGTCCAGTCTCAACACAATCGGCACAGAATCCCTCCTTGTCAGAATTTACAGCGTCTCATCCGAGAGTTGCTGCAGCGTTTCCCCATATTTGAAAACATGGCTGATGAGGCGCAGCAGAATAAACCAGAGGATGAAACTGATATCGCTCACCTCCGCTATCGAGCAGGATGCAACCTTGTCCGCCGCGAACAGCGAGGGAATGTCAAACGCGTCAAAAAAGAGATAGTTTGTCGCTGTCTGCATGGCGATCCGCACAATGCCAAAAATCAGGACCGCGTAAGAGAGTTTTTTGAGCGCGCCACTCACATTTGTGCTGAAAGGCTTGCCGTGGGACATCGGCTCGAAGATTGCCCGAAGGGTTCGAATCATATAACAGGAGAGCGCCCCAAAAACCGCGACATTCGCCAGCGTGATGCCGAGCAGCGGGGCAAACCGCTGCAGGGGATACTCTCCCTTCAAAAGCAGCGAATAGTCGCCCAGCGTGATCGAAAGGCCCTCGATTGCTCCGGCCCCTCCCCCAAAGATCAGCACGACGGCCGTCGCGGCCAAGGCGACGATGCTCACGGCGGCAATCACCCAGAAAAAGACCTTGAGAACCGTCACAATAATTTTTGATGTCTTGATAATTTTTTCCACCCGCTGTCTACCTCCTTTTGTTGATCTGTCGGTATCATACCATGTCAAAAATATGTTTGTCAACTATTTTTTAATGTTTATCATTAAAAAATAATCGATATACATTATTATCAAACAATTGAATCAACCCAAAACAAAGCGGGGCGAAGACGCCGTATCGGCATCTTCGCCCCGCTCTTCTTTCTGTCAGGCGCTCAGCTTTGCGTATTCCCAGACGACTGCCGCGAGAAGGCCGCAAACCACAGCTGCACCTCCACAGGCCATTCTGACCATGTTACTCAGGACTGCAAGCAGGGTCAACAGGGCCCGAACCGTGCTGACCGCCCGGAGGGCCAGATTTTTTAACGCAGTCGCGCTCCCCCGACACCCCTCCGCTTATTCGTAGTACCGAATCAGCGCCTGGGTGCCGAGATCTCCCAGGCCGAGCTCCTCAAGTGCGCGGTACATTCCCAGCACCCCGTCCAGCATCTCAAGTGAGAGACCTGTTTTTTTCGCCTCCTCGCTGGCAATCGCCATATCCTTGATAAAATGCTTGATGTAAAAGCCCGGTGCAAAGTCGCCGCTGACCATTTTGGGTCCATTGCCGGTCATCTGCCAGCTGCCCGCGGCGCCGCTGCCGATGGTGGCGAGCATCCGTTCAAGATCCAGCCCCTGTGCCCGGCCATAGGCAATCGCCTCGCAGACACCGGAGACCGCCCCCGCAATCGCGATCTGGTTTGCCATCTTGGTGTGTTGCCCGCTGCCTGCAGGACCCTCATAGACGACGTTTTTGCCCATTGCCTCAAGAATCGGCTTTGCCCGCTCAAATGCAGGCTCCTCGCCCCCGACCATGATCGCAAGCGTACCCGCCTTTGCGCCGGTATCCCCGCCTGAGACCGGCGCGTCCAGCGCATCGGCGTCCCGCTCCTTTGCCGCGGCAAAGATCCGCTTTGCCAGTTCGGGGCTGGTGGTGGTCAGATCAATCAGCAGCATCCCCGGCTGCACCGCCTCCAAAATCCCATCAGCGCCAAAATAGACCTGCTCGACATCTCGGGGATATCCCACCATCGTCAGCGCCGCGTCCTGCCTCGCCGCACAGGCAGCGGGCGAATCCGCCCACCGCGCACCGGCCGCGAGCACAGCCTCGCACTTCGCCTTGGTCCGGGAGTAGACGGTCAGTTCATAACCCGCCCGCATCAGGTTGAGCGCCATCGGCCCGCCCATGACCCCAATTCCGATAAATCCAATTTTTTTCATCTCATCCGCTCTCCTTTTCATCGGTACAATCCGCTGGTCCCGTCAAACACCGGCCCGGGATCGATGCTCTGGTTGCCGATCTTGATTTCATAATGCAGCGTATCGACGATATTCTGGGTACCGATCTTTTGCCCCTTCTCCACCGTTTCTCCGGCGCTCGCTCCAAGTTCGGTGACAAAGTAGAAATAGCTCTTGAGTCCGCCGCCATGCTCGATGACAAGGGTGTTGCCGGTCAGTTCAAGGTATCCGGCAAAAACCACCTCACCGGCAGCAGGTGCGCTGATCTGGGTACCATCGGTATCCACGACATAGTCGATCCCGCTGTGCCGGCTGGAGACGGTATCTCCCGGCAGCAGACTTCCCATCCCGTATTCGTATTTGATTCGTCCGCTGACCGGCCGCTCGAACCGCCCTTCCCACAGCTGCTCGCCGCCCGCGGTCCCATAAAGCGGCCAGATCGCATTGCGGTAGGCGTTTGCTGATGCGGCGGTCTCGATACCGGTATCCGGCAGTTCAGCCGCGCTGGCAAACTCCTTTTTCTCATAGGACTTGTACTCAACGGTCAGCGGCAGACTGGCGGTATAATCCCCACAGCGGACCTCAACGGTATAATCCCCCGCTTCCCGGTTATAGGAGACCGGCAGATAGGCGACCCAGCCGGTTTCTCCGGCGGGCAGGAAGTGAACCGGCCCCAGCTCGGTACTGGCCTCCGGGGTATGGCCGTCGATGTTGTTCTCGATGTGCAGCGCAACAATCGAACCCTGGCTGACCCGGTCGTCCGACAGCCATGCGCTCGCCTGAAGCGAAACAGCGACGGTAAACCGATAGGTCAAACTACCGCTCTCCCGCATCCGCTCCCCCTCTGCGGCAGCCGGCAATTCCACCTGCACCTCATATTCATAGCTGCCGCTGCCGGGATATTTCAGTTCGGCATAAGCCTCGGAGCCATCGGAGAAAATGATCTCATCTGCCCGCGTCACCACAATTTTTTTAATCTGCCCACCCTCCGGTGCGGTCAGCGATGCCGCCTGTACCTGATCCCATTCCAGCGTCTGCTGCTCGCCCAGCGTGTCCGCCGAAAACGCGCGGGTCAGCACACCACCCAGCACCGGCACCTCAAGGGTGTAACCGTCCGGCTTTAGAAAATGGGCTTCGCCCTCGGTTCCCTCTGCCGGCAGGGTCTCAACCGTTAAGGTCTTTTGGATGCTCTCCTCGGGCTGGACCTGATAGTAGAAATAGAGCAGCACGCCGCCCACCACCAATACTGTAAACAGCAGGACCATCAGCACCCAGAGCAGAAATTTTCGAAATCCGCGCAATTCCCCTCCCCCTTTTTTCTTGGCGATCATTTTTCCCAGTATATCAAAAATCGACAGATTTTGAAACCAAAAAACGCCGCGGAGAAACTCCCCGCGGCGTATTCACGCTTTTCTCTCACATGTTATTCAGCCCGAGGCTGATGTTGATCGCCTCATCTACCCGGCGCTGATCCTCCGGCGCAATTCTGCCGGTGCGCTCGTGCAGCCGCCGCTTATCCAGCGTACGCATCTGTTCGAGCAACACGACGCTGTCCTTGGCAAGACCGCAGGTCTCGCCCCGAATGTTGATGTGGGTGGGCATCCGGTTTTTGTCCAGCCGGGAGGTGATCGCCGCAGCAATCACGGTGGGGCTGTGCCGGTTGCCCACATCATTTTGGATGATAAGTACCGGCCTTGTCCCTCCCTGTTCGCTGCCCACCACCGGGCTGAGATCGGCATAAAAGACCTCTCCGCGTTTGACCTCCATCTGAAAGTCCCTCCTGTGCAAAATTCAAAGGTGTTTTTTCTTGCAGGCCTGCACCCTTATTCTGCACCAAAGTGGCCGGCTTTAATCCGCCGTCACCCTTCCAGATTCTGTATTTTTATCCTTGTCATAAAACGACCGTCATCTCACCGGGCAGCGGCTCGTCAGCCGGGTCGGTAAATTTGCGGATGATATTCTCGTCAATCAAATAATCAGTCCGGAAGCCGGCAGCCAAAACCTCCGCGTTCCGCTTTGCGATCCGCCGGCGCCACTCTTCCTCTTCCAGCCGGAGATAATGCCATGAGGGGCAGATTCCGTTTTCGTCAAAAAAGCGGTTTGCACGCTCCCGCATACTGCGCTGCCAGAAACCGAGGTCCAGAATCACGGTGACCCCACATGCATAACATTCTGCCGCCTTCTCCAGCAACAGGTCGGTCACCTGGCACAGCACTTCCTCATGCCGGTCGCCGAGATACTCACCAAACAGCGGTTTCATCAATTCATCCGCATTGAGACGGACCGCATGCAGCTCCTGCGCGAGCCGTTTTGCATAGGTGGTTTTCCCCGCGCAGACCCTGCCGCAAATCAAGATCATCTGCGCCATTCTCTATCCTTCCTTTCCGACCGGCTGCAGCAGCACACAGGCAAAAGCGTACTCCCCCTCGTGGGAAAGAGAGAGTTCAGCGGCAAGGCCCTGCTCACGCATCTGCTGTTCCAGCGCACCCGAAAACGCGAAATAGGGCGATCCGTCAGCCCGCCGCAGCACCGCCGCCTCCCGCAGGTCAAACCCGAAGATGCCGCAGCGCAGCGCCTTGGCCAGCGCCTCCCGCGCCGCGAAATGAGCCGCCGCAGTCTGGGCGGGGTGCGGTCTGGCTGCAATGAGCCGGTTTTCCTCGTCGGAAAATACCCGCGCACAGAAATGTCCGTTCTTCACATTTCGTTCCATTCGGGCAATCCGCACCGCGTCAAACCCCATTCTCAGCATCTTTCTCCCCTCCTCTTTTCTCGAAACAGTATACCACGTTGGGACTGGTTTCTGCAAAGACCTTGCAAAATTCAAAACATGGTGGTATCATAACAACGATATAACCCGTGGAACGGGGAAAGTAGGTTCCCTCTACTCTCACAGAGAGCAGCGCCCCGGCTGAAAGCGCCGCAGAGGAAAGAGAGCTGAAGTTCCCCCGGGAGGGGTGCGGCTGAAGAATCAGTAGGCTGCAACGGTCCGGCGTCCGTTATCGCGCCCTAAAGTGCCCGATCAGATGTTCGTCTTTTCGGGAAGCTGGGTGGTACCGCGGAGTATTCGCTTCGCCCCTGCTTTTTTACGCAGGCGGCGGAGCGTTTTTTTGTTGCCGCCGCGCCGAACAATTCATGTTGAGGTGAGTGTGAAATGAAACAGGCATTGGAAAACATCCGCCAGACGGCGGCAACACTGCTCGCACAGGCGGACAGCGAAGCCGCGCTGGAGGAACTGCGGGTCCGCTTTCTGGGCAAGAAGGGCGAGGTCACCGCGATTCTCAAGCAGATGGGCAAGCTGTCTGCCGAGGAGCGGCCGCTGATCGGCGCGCTGGCCAACGAGGTACGCAGCGAGATTGACGAGGAGATCCGCCGGCGCAGCAAAGAGCTGGCCGACGCGGCGCTCAACGCGCGGCTGGCCGCCGAGACCATCGACGTGACCCTGCCGGGCACCCCCGTCGCACAGGGCAAGCGGCACCCGTTCCAGCAGGTGTTGGACGAGCTCAAGCAGATCTTCCTCGGCATGGGCTTTGAGGTCAAGGCCGGCCCGGAGGTTGAGCTTGACCACTACAACTTCGAGATGCTCAACATGCCGAAGAGCCATCCCGCGCGGGACACGCAGGACACCTTCTATATCACCGAAAATGTGCTGCTGCGTACCCAGACCAGCCCGATGCAGATCCGCACGATGGAGGCACAAAAGCCCCCGATCCGGATCATCTGCCCCGGCCGGGTTTACCGCAGCGACGCGGTAGACGCCACCCACAGCCCGATCTTCCACCAGATCGAGGGCCTTGTCGTGGATGAGGGTATCACCTTTACCGACCTCAAGGGCACGCTGGAAGCCTTTATCAAAAAGCTCTATGGTGAGAACACCAAGGTCCGCTTCCGTCCCCACCACTTCCCCTACACCGAGCCGTCGGCCGAGATGGACATGAGCTGCTTCAAGTGCGGCGGCAAGGGTTGTCCGATGTGCAAGGGCGAGGGCTGGATTGAGATCCTCGGCTGCGGCATGGTCCACCCCAAGGTGCTGGAGAACTGCGGCATTGATTCCGAGCGGTATACCGGTTTTGCGTTCGGCATCGGTCTGGAGCGGATCGCGATGATGCGGTACGGCATCGACGATATGCGGCTGCTGTATGAGAACGATCTGCGGTTCCTCAAACAGTTCTGATAAAGAGATCCAATCTGTTGATTTGGGAGGTTTTTGGAGATGAAATTGCCTTTGAACTGGGTGCGGGACTACGCCAAGATCGAGACCACGCCCCATGAATATGCGGAAAAGATGACAATGAGCGGCAGCAAGGTCGAGTGCTGGGAGTGCGAGGCCGACCACATCAAAAACGTGGTGATCGGCAGAATTACCAGCCTTGAACACCACCCCGACTCCGACCACCTGTGGGTCTGCGGTGTCGATGTGGGCGAGGCTGCCCCGCTGCAGATCGTTACCGGCGCGCAGAACCTCAAGGTTGGGGATCTGTGCCCGGTCGCGCTGGACGGCTCCGAGCTGCCCGGTGGAGTGAAGATTCACCGCGGCAAGCTGCGCGGGGTCGAGTCCAACGGGATGCTCTGCAGCCTGTCCGAGCTGGGTCTGACCACCCATGATTTCCCCAACGCGATCGAGGACGGCATCATGGTGCTGGATGAAGAGGTTCCGGTCGGCACCGACGCGACCCGTGCGCTGGGGATGGACGATGTTTCAGTCGAGTTCGAGATCACCCCGAACCGCCCCGACTGCCTGTCAATCCGCGGCCTTGCGCGGGAGAGCGCCGCTACCTATGGTGTGCCGTTTGAGGATCATACCCCCCCGATGCCGCAGGGCGAGGGAGACATCAACGACTGGCTGAGCGTGCGGATCAGCGCACCGCTCTGCAGCCGGTATGTCGCCGCCATGGTCACCAACGTCCGGGTTGCCCCCAGCCCTCGCTGGATGCGGGAGCGGCTGCGGCTGTGCGGTGTGCGGCCGATCAACAACATCGTTGACATCACCAACTACGTCATGCTGGAATATGGTCATCCGATGCACGCCTTCGACTATGCCTATGTCGGCGGCAACCAGATTCATGTCCGCAACGCCGAGGATGGCGAAAAAATCGTCACGCTGGACGGGGTCGAGCGGGGGCTGGACTCCTCGATGATGGTCATCGCCGACGAGAAGGCCCCCATCGCGATCGCCGGCGTCATGGGCGGTGAGTTTTCTGGCGTGTACGATTCCACCAAAACGATCGTCTTTGAGGGCGCTTGTTTCGATGGTCCCTCCGTTCGGGTTACGGCAAAGAAGGTTGGTCTGCGGACCGAGGCGTCCGGCCGGTACGAGAAGGGACTGAACCCCGAGAACTGCCTGCCCGCGATCTGCCGCGCCCTCGAGCTGGTGCGGGAGCTGGATGCCGGCGACATCATCGGCGGCGTTATCGACGTCTACCCCCATCCCCGGACCGAGCGGCAGCTTCCGCTGCGGGCCGATGTGATCAACCATCTGCTGGGCACCCAGGTACCGGAGCGTGAGATGGTCGAGATTCTCAAGCCGCTGGGCTTCGGGATTCTCGGCGAAACCGATGGCGCGCGGACCGTCGTTGTGCCGACCGACCGGTACGATGTCGAGCGGGATTGCGATCTCGCCGAGGAGGTCTGCCGTTATGTCGGCTACAACAAGGTTCCCAGCACCATCATGAAGGGAATCGCCACCGCCCGGCCGACCGAGCGTCAGAACTTCCACGACAAGATGATCGAGGCGCTGATCGGTTATGGTCTGTACGAATGCGAGACCTTCAGCTTTTACAGCCGCAAGGCATGGGACAACATCAACCTGCCTGAAAATGACCCGCTGCGCCGCGCCGTGGTCATTATGAACCCGCTGGGTGAGGATACCAGTATCATGCGGACTACTGCGGTTCCCAGCCTGCTCGAGGTCGTGGCCCGCAACTACAATGCCCGCCTGCCCGAGGCCGCGCTGTTTGAGAATCCCACCGAGTATATCCCCGGTGAAAGCGCCGACGAGCTGCCGACCGAACGGGAAAAACTGATTCTCGCACTCTACGGCGGCCGGTACGACTACCTCGCTCTCAAGGGGATGGTCGAGGGACTGCTCACCACCGCCGGCATCAAGGGGGCACGGTTTGTCCGCAACAGCACCGGCACCACCTATCATCCGGGCCGCTGCGCCGACATTATGCTGGGTGAGGTCTGCCTTGGCACGATCGGCGAGATTCATCCCACCGTGCTGGCGAACTACGGCATCAAACCCCGCACCTGGGTGGCCGACCTCTCGTTTGATCTGCTGTTCGAGCATCGCGGCGGTACGCCCGAGTTCACCCCGCTGCCCAAGCACCCCGCCATCACCCGCGACCTCGCGCTGGTTGCCGACGAGGCGGTGCCCGCCGCCGAGATTGCCGCGCGGATCGAGCAGGGCGCCGGCAGTCTGCTCGAGAGTCTTTCTCTCTTCGACATCTATCGCGGTGAGAACCTCGGCGCTGGTAAAAAGAGCCTTGCTTACAGTCTTGTTCTGCGTAATCCCGACCGCACCCTCACCGATGAGGAGGCCGATGCCGCAATCAGCCGCATTCTGAATCTCCTTGCCGAAATTGATGTCGTCATCCGCAGCTGAACCGATCACGGCAAAAGAATACAAGCTGGGCCTTGAACATTCCTCATTTTTCGGATATAATAGACAATAATAAAAGGGGGTGCCCGTATGAGTGAGCCGACAACGATTTTTTCGATCTACGAGGATAAAGACCGGGAGATCCGGCAGATCCTGACCGAAGTTTATGACGCTTTGAAGGAGAAGGGGTATAACCCCATCAATCAGTTGGTCGGGTATATTCTCTCAGAAGACCCCACCTATATCACCACCTATGCCGGCGCGCGCAGTAAAATTCGCAAGATCGACCGCGACGACCTGCTTGCCGCGCTGCTCAAACAATTTCTCGGTGCATAAATTTTTATCTTTCAGGCCGGTGTTCTCAAGAGAGGACATCGGCCCTTTTTTGTGCTTCTAGCCGTGTTTTATACTCGTTTCAAACCAGCAAAATGCATAAAATTAATTTTTTCTCTGTCATTGATTGACATTTATTTCATGATTTTCTATAATTTTTCTATGCTTATCCGGTTTTGTTTACCGGCATGGCAGTTGAGAGAAGGAGTTGTTGAGAGATGAACGCAAGAGAATTGACCGAAAAGTACGAACAGTATGTCATCGATCTGCGCCGGGAATTCCATATGCACCCGGAACTGAGCCTCAAAGAGGACTGGACCCGCACCCGGATCGCCGAAGAGCTGAAGGCGCTGGGTATCCCCTGCGAAGAGGTTGCCGGGCACAATGTCGTCGGCGTCGTCGACAGCGGCAAGCCGGGCAAATCGATCGCGATTCGCGCCGACTTTGATGCGCTGCCGCTGGTCGAAGAGGTAGATGTTCCCTTCAAATCCCAGATCCCCGGTTGCATGCACGCCTGCGGCCACGACGCCCATGCCGCCTGCCTGCTGGGCATCGGCCGCATTCTGAACGAGTTGAAGGACACCTTCAGCGGCAAGGTCTACCTCTGCTTCCAGGCTGCCGAGGAGGCCGGGCGCTGTGCCGATGAGATCGTCGACTACCTGAAAGCAAAGGGCGGCGTGGACGGCGCTATCGGTATGCATGTCGCCGGTGCGCTGGAGCCCGGCTATGTTGAGCTGCGGGAGGGCGCGCGGCTGTCGGGCGCTGAGATCTTCTACATCGACATCAAGGGCGTCGGCGGCCACGGCTCTCGTCCCGACCTGACCATCAACCCGATTCAGGCCGCAGTCGAGGTCTATCAGCGTCTGCTGACCATTCCCGCCACCCATCACAGCATGTTCGACACCTGCGTGGTCAGCCCCTGCTGCCTGAAGGCCGGTGAGCGGTTCAATATCATTCCCGAGACCGCCCACATCGAGGGCACCATCCGCTACTACAAGATGGGGGATGGCGAAGTTGTGCTCGAGAAGATCCGCAAGGCTGCCGAGAGCATCTGCGCCTCCCATGGCTGCACCGTCACCGTAACCAATACCGCCGGTGCAAAATACCCGCTGATCAATGATGCCGCCTCGATCGCGATGGCCCGTGAGATCGCCACCGAGATTGGCCTCAAACTGGCCGATGATCTGGATCCCAGCGCCGGTTCGGATAACTTTGCCGAGTTCCTGGCGGCCTTCCCCGGTTTCTACATGAATCTGGGCACCCATTCCAACCGTCCGGGCACCTCCGGCAACCATCATAACCCCACCTTTGATGTGGACGAGAGCACCTTCAAGAAGGATATGGAGCTGTTTGTTCTGTACACCCAGCGCTTCCTCGCCTAAGTTTCGGCGTATCCTGTTTTGTAGATTCAAAGAGGGAGAAGGACGACGCCCTTCTCCCTCTTTCCTTTCCGTCCATGCGCGCCTTGTACTGCTCTCTTTTTTATGGTATACTATTAAGGATATAAAGTGCATACTGATTACGGAGGGATTATCATGGCATATACCGCACCTTTGACATATAAGGGCCGGCCTCTGGTTCGCTGCAAAAATGAGATCTACTACGGCAGTCTTGAGGATCCGTTTGTTGTCTTTCTGCAGATTCTGACCACCAAGGAGGAGGATGGCGAGGAGATTGCCGACCGGGTTCATCTGACCCTGCTGTCGACCGATACCACCTTGTCTCCCAAGAACCGGATCATTAAACAGAGCGATAAGAACGGGCTGTACAACGCGCTGGATTTTGCCACAATCCTGTTGGACCGCCAGCTTGCAGATGCCAAAAAGACACAGGGCAAGCAAGGAAAATAAAGAAGTAAAAAGGCCTCTGACTCCCGTCAGAGGCCTTTTCTTATATTTATTATCAGACGATCTGCGAATCCGCATGGCCGGTCTGCTCAAGCTGAAGCAGCGCTTCCAGCGCGATATTGACCATATCCGACACCGCCTGATCGGTATAAAACGCATAATGACCCGTCAGGATGACGTTCGGAAATGCCTGAAGCAATGCCCGTTCACGGCTCTTAATGACCTGGCCCCGCCGGTCGGAGAAGGTATAGGCCCGCTCCCCTTCCAGCACATCCAGCGCCGCGCCGCCCAGCTTGCCGCTCTCGATACCATCGATCAGCGCTGCGGTATCCACCAATTCACCGCGGGCGGTATTGATCAGCATTGCACCATCCTTTATTCCCGCAATGCTCTTTTCGTTGATCATGTGATAGCTGGAATCCTGCAACGGTGCATGCAGGGTAATGATGTCTGCACGCGCAAGCAGCTGTTCCAGCGGCAGATATTCTATCTTCTTTTTCAGCGTCTCATTGGGGTAGAGGTCATATCCGAGAATCTTGCAGCCAAAACCGGCCAGATCTTCAATCACGGTGCGGCCGATCCGTCCCGTGCCGACCACTCCCACAGTCAGATTGTGCAGTTCTCTACCCTGATAACCCAGATAGCCATAGTCCTGCACCTCGCCCCGGCGCAGCAGATCCCGCATCCGACGGGTAAGCATCAGCATCAGCATCACGGTATAATCCGCCACGCTGTGTGTGCTGTAATGCACATTTGCAAACCGCAGACCAAATTCCTTGCAGGCATCAAGATCGACATTGTCAAAACCAATGCTGCGGGTTGCGATATTCTGTACCCCAAGCTGCGCCAAACGCGCCACATTTTCCCGATCCATCAGGCTGCCCGCATTGATTGCAATCGAGCGAAAACCCGCAGCCTTTTCCACAGTCTGCCGGTTGAGGTTTTCCCGGATACAGACGATCTCGATTCCCAGCCGCTCTCTCGCCAGTTCAAATTCTTCGGCCTCATCCTCTCGGAACCCGTAAACCAAGATCTTCACTTTATTCCACTCCTCTATCCTCATTGCCGCACAGTAAAAGAGTGACGGAAGCACCCGCTAAACAGGTGTTCCGTCACTCCGTTGTGACCTTGTCCTTTTGTACGGCAGGAATTACTCTTCCTTCTCTGCATCCTCGACTTCCTCGCCGTCGAGGTCGATCTCAAACTTCTCACCACAGGCCGGGCAGGAGAGGTTGTCGGACATCAGGGTATCCTCATCCACGCAAACCGTCTCGCCGCAGGACGGGCAGGTGATTTCATACATATCCTCATCCTCGTCGAACGCCTCGTCCTCGTCTTCATCGTTCTCATAGACGACATCCTCGAGATCGGTCAGATCCTCGTCGATGGCATCCAGCTCATCAAAGACCTGGTCTACATCCTCGTCCAGATCGGTCACGGTGAGCGCAAGATCGTCCACCAAGTCGACCAATGCCTTGATCAGCTTGATCTCCTTCTTGTCGGAATCGAGGTCCAGTCCTTCCATTAAACCCTTGATATAGGCGGATTTTTCGGTCAGTTTCATCGAATACCCCTCCTTTTGGGATCTTAAATACGCATCAAAAACAGCCGCTTAGCCGCGCTCCATATACTCGCCGGTGCGGGTATCGATCCGGATCAGGTCGCCCTCGTTGATGAAGAGAGGAACGCGAACCTCTGCGCCGGTCTCTACCTTCGCGGGCTTGAGGGTGTTGGTGGCGGTGTTGCCCTTGACGCCCGGCTCGGTCTCGGTGACCTGCAGCACAACGAAGTTGGGAGCCTCAACGCCGAAAACCTTGCCCTTGTAGGACAGAACCTTGACCATCTCGTTCTCCTTGACGAACTTGAAGGCATCACCCAGCTCGCTCTCATTGAGCGGGGTCTGCTCGTAGGTCTCGGTATCCATGAAGTAATACAGGCCGCTGTCCTCATACAGGTACTGCATCTCGCGCCGCTCGATGTAAGCGGTGGGGAACTTGGCGGTCGGGTTGTAGGACTTTTCAACCACAGCGCCGGTAATGACATTCTTGGTCTTGGTGCGGACAAAAGCCGCGCCCTTGCCCGGCTTGACGTGCTGGAACTCTACAACCTGCAACACGTTGCCGTCTTCCTCAAAAGTTACGCCATTGCGAAATTCGCCAGCAGAAATCATAAAAACATCCTCCATATATTCAAATGCCCGCGCGGCCCGAAAGCTTGACGCAAGGCCACACAATTACCTATCCCATTTTATCCTAAAATCGGCTCTATTGCAAGGGGAGGCGGGTAAAAAGTACCGCTTTTTCTTGTGGATCAGAGCACGATCAGGTTCTTATCCGAACTGCCGAAGATCTCAATACCGTCCTCGGTGAGCACCACCGCATCCTCGATGCGAACCCCGAACTGTCCGGGCAGGTAGATACCCGGCTCGATGGTCATCGTCATACCCGGCCGCAGCACCGTATTGTCCCGCGGTGAGCAGCGGGGATCCTCATGGATCTCAATGCCCAGCGAATGGCCCAGCCCATGTCCAAACCGGCCCTCATAACCGGCCGAGTAGATGATCTCACGGGCGATCGCATCCACCTGGGCGCCGGTCATGCCCGGACGAATGGCCTTGCAGCAGGCCAGCTGGGCGGTGAGCACCGTATTATAGACCTTTTCCATCTCTGCGCTGGGCTGACCCACCGCAACGGTGCGGGTCATATCTGCGCAATAGCCGCCCCAGCGCGCGCCATAATCCATCGTGACAAAATCGCTTTCCTGTACCAGACGCTCACCGGGTACCCCATGGGGCATACTGCTGTTCGGTCCACCGACGCAGATAATCGGGAAAGATACCCCGTCCGCACCGCGGCTGCGCATAAAGACTTCCATCTCAAGAGCAAGGTCAATCTCCCGCACGCCGGGACGGATCTTGCCGCAGATGTGGGTAAAGCACTCATCGGTCAGCTTCTGCGCGGCACGCATCCGCTTGAGTTCTTCCTCATCTTTGATCACCCGCAGCGCCCGGATTGCCTGTGAGAGGGTCGGGGTGAGATCAAGCTCAATTCCCTCCAGCGCGGCCTGCAGCCGGCCGGCATAGGCAATACTGACATCCTCCTCGACATACAGCCGGCGCACACCCCGTTTTTGCAGCAGCTCCCGCAGCTGGGAGAGGCAGTCGTGCTCCTCCTCCACCCGCGCATTCTTGACCTGTCGGCCGGCAACCTCGATATACCGGGAATCAATCAGAAAGACGCTCTCGTCCGGAAAGATGACCAACGTACCGGCATCATCCGCATCGAAATCGAGAAAGTAAAACCGGTTGGCAACGGTGGTGACCAGCGCGGCCTCAAACCCCTCGGGCATTGAACGCGCCAGCTTCTGACAGCGATTTTCCATAGAACTTAACTTCCTTTCTGCGCGGGGTGTCCCGCCTTATTCTGTCTCGATCAGCCCCTGATAATACCGCATCATCGTCTGTGCATCAGCCGCCTGGGTTCCAGCCGATTCACAGATCACCGTCGGGGCGAGGTTTCGCTCTCGGCAGAGCTCCAAAAACGGTTCAAAATTCGGGCCGAAGGTCTCATCTGCAAAGGTCAGATGGCATTTCTCTCCGCCCTGTGTGTATTCAATCTTGGAAAAATGGACATGAAAGTTCCTTGCCCGCTCATCGCCGAGCACCTCTGCCATCCGGTCGAGCACCGCGGCAAAATCCTCTTTTGTGGCAAGTCCGCCGAGAGTGCGGGCATTGAGATGTCCGAAATCGATACAGGGCAGGATCCTATCGTCCACCCCGCACAGCGCCAACACCTCGTCCAGCGTGCCCAGCTGATTGATCTTTCCCATCGTCTCCGGGCAGAGCACGATATCAGAAAATCCGTTCTCATCCATCGCCTTAACCACCCGGCGCATCGTATCCAGCGCCTTGTCCAGCGCAGCCTCCCTGCTCTGTTTGCCGCAGGAGCCCGAATGAAAGATCACCCTCTGTCCACCCAGCGAGCGAACCGCTGCGGCGCTCTCAAGCAGGTACCGCACGCTGCCCAGACGTTTTTCTTCCTCCATGCTCGACATCGAGATATAATAGGGAGCGTGAACAGAGAACCTGATGTTCTTTTCCGCACCAAGGGCGCCGAGTTTTTTGCCGTTTTCCTCACTCAGCCGCACCCCGCGCCCGCACTGGTATTCAAACGCATTCAACCCATAGCCGGACAGATACTCCGGTACGTCAAAGCTGTTTTTATATCCCAGCGCCTTGAAGTTTTCCCCCACGCCGGCGGTTCCGAACCGTGCTTCACTCATACAGTTTTCCGCCTTTTTTATAGTATCGGGCGAGAAACGGCCGTTCCAGTACCCGTTTGAGCCGAATATTCCACTTAAAATCCGGCGCAACCGGCTGCACCATCAATACCGTGATACCGTAAAACTTTGCCGCAAGCATATCAGTAAAGACCTGATCCCCCACCAGCGCCATCTCGCTCTTGGACACTCCAAACGCCTTGCGGGCGATCCGCAGCCCGCGGGACGCAGGCTTGAGGCTGAAGGAGACAAACGGCAGGCCCAACTTCTCTGCGAAGGGGCGTACCCGCGCGGCGGTGTTGTTCGAACTGATCCGCAGCGCAATGCCCGCCGCCCGCATCTGCTCGATCCAATCGGCGACCCCGGGGGCCAGATCCTGACTGTCGTGGGCGGTGAGGGTGTTGTCCACATCCAGTACCAGCGCGCGGATTCCCCGCTCGCGCAAAAACTGCGGGCTGATCCGGTCGACGCTCTTAAAAATATAATCGGGGCAGAACATACTCAAAATGGCTTCTTCCTTTCCGCCGCCGGCATACCGGCGGTGAATCTTTCAAGAATGGGCAAAGTATGGCAAAAAAGCGGACCTTTGGGAAAGTTCCCTTCAGGTCCGCTTTTGATTGCTGTCACGGTCGCGGCAGCCTGCAAACTTATTTGTACTTGCGTTTGCGGGCGGCTTCGGACTTTTTCTTACGCCTTACGGAAGGCTTTTCATAGCACTCGCGCTTGCGAGCTTCAGCGAGAACCCCCGAACGCGCGCAGGAACGCTTGAAACGGCGCAGAGCGCTGTCCAGCGACTCATTTTCCTTCACACGGATTTCCGACATCTTTGTCCCTCCCTTAACACTGAGGTAGGCGTATGACGCCCGGGAGGAAGCAGCGGAGCAATCTGTTCCGACGCTCCCGCCAG
>CALXBG010000069.1 GCA_944386485.1 uncultured Pygmaiobacter sp.
CACCGGCTCGCACGGGTGTTGACGGCGTGGTCGAGCAGCGGCTGGGCTTCGCCATCCGGATCAAGACAGAGATCCAGCGCCAGCACATCTTCCCACGCGCGGTTGAGAAACGCCACCTCGCGCCGGCCGTGGGTGTGGGTGAATTGTACCGCGCCGGCATGGCAAAACGCATCTTCAATTCGGGCCGGGGAAAAGCCGGCGTCGCAAAGACTCTCACGCAGCCCCACAAAAAACAGCCCGGCGAGATCCCGCCATTGGGCGGGGGAGGGGGCAAAGCGAACAAAGGCGTACCGGCTGTGGCAATGAACGGCCAGCAGCGATTTTTGCCCCCGCAGCGTGATGACATGAAGATCCCAGCACAGCCGCCGGTCGGCTTCCATGCCGCGCGGCAGAGCATTGTAACGCAAAAACCGCTGTAATGGAAAGGTCAGCCCCAGCTCCATCACTTCACCTCGGGCTCTTCCGCGCTGTGATTGCCGGCTGATATTTCGCGGTAGAAACGGCGGGCCCGTTCCAGATCCCGGTCATCGGGATGCCCCTTCGCAATACCGCCCACCAGCCGGAAGGGCCCAAAGGTGTCATAGCCTCGGCAACCGAAGGTCCCCAGAACGGAGCAACCCTTTTCCTGCGCGATCCTCTCAAGCGCTGCCGCGCCCCGGCCCTTTGTCACGCCGTAGGTGCACAGGAAAAAGACCGGCTTTTCGCGGGGCAGGTACTGCCGGGCAAACGTCTCCACCGCCGGGTGAAATGCAAAACCATAAATGCCGGAGGCAAAGCCGATACAGTCATAGCCTGTGAGATCGACACTTTGCCGTGTTGTCACGTCGATGAGCGCAATATCTCCCTCCCGTGCAATGGCGTCGAGCAGTTTTTTGGTGTTCCCGTGGTGGCGGGAGTAGTAACAGATCGCAGTTTTCACAAAAATCCTCCTCGTTGTGTTGCCGGGCGGAACCGTCAGATCAGGATGCCGTCGCAATGGTCAATCTCATGCTGGATAATCTGGGCGGTCCAGCCGGTAAAGGTCTTAAGACGCGTCTCAAACCGCTCGTTTTGCCAGCGCACCTTGATACAGCGCCACCGCTTGGCAGCGCGGACGCCGGAAAGGGAGAGACATCCCTCCTGTGCGGTATAGGGATCAGACTTTTTGATGATCTCGGGATTGAACATGACCATATAGCTGCCCTCGTTGTCAAAGGCGATGATCCGCTTATTTACCCCGATCATATTGGCCGCCATGCCGACACAGCCGTCTTGATGATGCTTTAGCGTTTCCAGCAGATCAGCGGCAACCGGCAGGTCTTCTGATGTGGCAGGCTCCGCTTGCTGCGCCAAAAATATTTCATCCTTGCAAATTTCACGGATCACGGCGGGTCCTCCTTTTACAGTAACATCGTACTTAATTATATCGGACGAGCGCCCAGGGGACAAGACGCAAAAAAACGGGGCGAACTCCGCTTGGAAAACGACAGCTTTTATGCGATAATGGCAGCAGAAGCACCACACAGGAGAACAGGAGGCAAGAACAATGAAACGAAGCGAGATCAACGCTGCGCTGCGGGAGATGGAACAGATGACCAAGCGGTGCGGTTTTTCGCTGCCGCCGTTTTGCAATTTCACCCCGCAGGAGTGGCAGGAGAAGGGCCATGAGTGGGATGAAGTGCGGGATAATATGCTGGGCTGGGACATCACCGACTACGGCATGGGGGATTTTGACCGGCTCGGATTCTCGCTCATCACGCTGCGAAACGGCAATCTGAAGTTGGACAAGTACCCCAAGACCTATGCAGAAAAGCTGCTCTATCTCAAAGAGGGACAGTATTCTCCAATGCATTTCCATTGGTTTAAGATGGAGGACATCATCAACCGGGGCGGCGGCAATGTCCTCGTCAGGGTCTACAACTCCACCGCGCAGGAGGAACTGGACCGCGAGAGCCCGGTCACCGTTCAGCTGGACGGCAGGACGTGCACGGTGCCTGCGGGCAGCCAGCTGCGGCTGACCCCGGGGGAGAGCATCACCGTTACCCCGGGTCTCTACCATGACTTTGAGGTCGAGCCGGGACATGGCCCGGTACTGCTGGGCGAGGTCAGTCAGTGCAACGATGACAACAGCGACAACCGATTTTATGAGAAGCTGGGCCGGTTCCCTGCCATCGAGGAGGACGAACCGCCCTACCGACTGCTCTGCAATGAATATCCGCCGGCGAAATAAACCATTTGGGATGAGAAACATCTTTTGCTCCCCGGCAGCGGGGGGCATTTTTTATTGACCGCCCCGATTGGCCGATTCAGGTTGCTGAAATTCATTATGCCGCAGGAAAAGTCTTTTTTCAAAGTATCGCCGGACCGACGGTGCTCCAACTGGTTTTTGCCCGACCGGCATAACAGATTATTGTGGGGATATACTTTCTGCAATTTTGACCAAATCACTTTTTGGCAGCGCCGCAGAGAGGCAAAAGAGAATTTTCTCGGTATCGGATTGCCAGACCAGCACGCTGTTTTCCGACGGATCGGATGCCTGATAAAAATCGCCAGAGCCCTCGCCGACCGGTACCGGCTGTGGTTCCAGACCCTCCTCAACCACAAAAAGGCTGGTCGCATCCGCCCCCTGCGAGCAGATAAAATAGATGGGTTGACCAGCTTCGTTGTAATAATTCCTGAACATAAGTCCGCCCGACTGCTCGGTCTTGGTTTCCGTATACCCGTCAGGCAGCCAGGTTGGCGCAAATTCAACAATCGCCGTTTCATCAGGGGTGGCCCCAACAAAGCGGTACTCAACAAAGCTGCTGTACTGCTGGCGTATCCAGTCAAGGAAGGCGGTCCGGGCATTGACGTCTACGGCGAGCCAGAAGGTGCCGGCCAAAAAAACCGCGATAAAAAGCAGGCGGCACGATGAAGATAGCGATAGATTACCGGATGATTTGCCCGGCGAAGGACCCGCTTCATACTGCGCTCAAACTGCGGGGAAAAATGATGGACGCACGCCGCTGCATCCGGCGGCGAATCACGGATGGCCCGATCGGCTTTGGCCGCGGCGATTTGAAGCATTTCATCGGTGATCGTCACAGCGTTTCCTCCTTTTCGTACAACTCTTTCAGCCTGTTTTTCGCGCGTTGGATCAGTTTGGTCGCAGCTGCAACGGACAACCCAAGAAGTGCGGCCGTTTCCTTTGCGTTGTAACCGTGAAAATAGCGCAGCAGAATCGCCTCGCGGTACCGGGCGGGCAGTTTCAGTATACAGGCGGCGAGGACGTTTCTCCCTCACAGACGGCCGGGATGCCAGGCAGCTCCTCAATCAGATCGGCCGTCGACCGGGTTTTGCGCCGCCGGTATAGGTCGATCGCTCTGTTTTCGGCGATGGTGACAAGATACCCTTGGGTTCTGGGCGAGATTGGATCACCGATTTTTTCCATGTTTTCGGCCACCTTCAAAAAGCTCTGGTGAACCGCGTCCTCGGCATCCTGTTCATTGTGTAATATTTCGTTGGCGACATGGAACATAAGACCACGATACTCCAGATAGAGCCGCTCAAACTTGGAGCGGTCCTCTGGAGAGTCCATCATCTGAAGATAAATCAACATGGCGAATCCTCCCGGTTGCTGTCCCCCCGATTATAGCATGGGAACTCTTCGCTTCACAAGAAAGGGGAAAGTCTGATTGCCGGGGGAAAACCGGTCAGCACAGCGTAAAAACTGCCGGGTGCCAGTCGGCGGCATCACTACCGCTTTTCGTCATCAGTACCCGGACCTGGTCTGTGGGGAGACAAAAAGCGGTGGGCTCGGATGCAAAGGCTACCTCGATGACGGCGTCCTGCCGCAGGCCGCTGTTGCCGGGGCTGCAAACCTTGACCAGCAGCCGCTGCTCGCGTTCTTCCAGAACCTGACCGAGAAAAAAGTATGATGCCGTCTTCTCGTACTGCTGCGCAGGTGTGTCGCAAAGAAAGAAGGATGCCGCCGTCACCACCCCCAGCGCGATTGCCGCCAGTTTTTTCACACCCAGCCCCCCTTTTGACAAAAAATATCCCACTTCTTCATCCTTAATAACGAAGAAGCGGGTTGGATTTGGACAGCGAATTTTCATTTTTTACAAAAAAGACCGCTCAGAGAGACAGCGACGCCCTAGTGGTCTCCTCGGGCGGGTCGCACCACAGCATGGCGAGGCTCAGATCGTCGTCGCTCTCCCGGGCAAAGACGACCTCGAGGTTGCGCTTTAGCGCGGCGGCCACCTCCTCGGAGGTATGCTGTGCAATCCCGCGGCAGAGCTTGGCCACAGCGGGCACCGGGGCTCTGCTCCTGGCGTCATACAGCGCGTCGCCGCACCCATCGCTGGTGAGCAGAAGGGAGGTGGAACCACTTTCCCGCCGCCGCATCACCCGCAGATGGGACGCGGCGCTGGCGGCGTTGAAGAAGTAGGTCTCCTCGGCAAACAGGCCGTTCTCGGGGTAGGAGAGTACCTCATTGGCGGAAAAGACAAAACCGTCTCCGATGTGCAGGATCAGCAGCCGGCCGTCCTGATGGCGCGCGGCGCAGACCAGCGTGCAGCTGCAGCTTTCGCGCGGCAGTCCGGTGCGATCCAGCTGCGGCAGACCGGCTTCGAGCACGCGGGAGACCAGCGCGTCGTCGTCCAGCGGGTACAGCTCGTCAAAGTGATCAGGCAACCAGCATACAATCCAGCGGCAGAGCGCCTGCGCCGCCAGCTCGGAGTGCGCGCAGCTGCCCGCGCCGTCACAGATTGCGGCGACGGCGCAGCTGTCGCTTTGGCCGGTACAGGCCTCGTCCTGGCAGGGCAGACCGTGAAACTTGTGAGAGATGCCCTGCAGCGTGGCCGATGCGTGTTTTGCATTCATGGTTTTGTCTCCTTTGCCCGTCGAAAATCATCAGGACGAGGCCTGATCTGAGAGGTCGAACTGGCCGTTTTCGATAATCAGCTTGCTGGCCTGGCTGACGCTGCGGCTGACCAGATTGAAAAAGTCGATCACCGACAGCCGCTCCAGCCGGTCTACCCGGGTGATGGTGAACTGCTTGAGACTCTCGCAGCCGTCCCCCATGCCGAGACAGCGGGTACGCAGTTTGTCCGCGCGCACCAGGTCGAGCACCCGCTTCGAGGCCTTCTTTACCTCGTCTTCCGGCTCGGTGGAAAATCCGTCGCTGAGCAGGATCAGCCAAGGGGTATAGGCGTTGTTCCCGACCTCGGCGAGCTCCCGCTGGTGCGCCTGCAACTTGTCGAGGGCATAGTTGACCCCCTCGGCCAGCCGGGTCAGCGTGCCGGTGGCGCGGATGGGATGGCCCAGCACCCGCTTGCAGGCGGCGTCAAACGAACCAAAGTCGCATACTAAATTCACCGTATCCCCGAAGGTCACGATGCAGACATCGGCGGCGTCCCGGGCGAGCAGCTCCCCGTGGGTGCGGCGGAAAAAGCTGTCAATTCCTTTGTTTACCTGAGCCATCATGCCGCTGACCTCCATCGAGGCAGAATTGTCCACGCAGAAACAGAGCAGGATACGCTTGGAGCGGTTTCGGCTGAGCTCCTCATTGGAGAGGTAGATGTCCTGAATGTATTTGTCCATATTGCTCCTCTTTTCCTCAATTAGGTGGTGCGCTGGCGCCGGTCTGCAGCCAGGCAGTCGCGGCACAGCAGTTGCCGATGATTCCTGTGCACCCCGACAAAGACCTTAGGCGCAACCTCAAAGTTACGCCCGCATCGGTCGCAGCGTACCCGCAGCTTTTCAGCCTGATAGCAGGTGGGGCAGAGTGACACCCGCTTACCGTTTTGGATCTGCTGCGCCTGCCGGTGCGGCAGCCGGTACATCGAGCCGCAGCATTCGCACCGGACAAGCGGGTTCTTGCACTCCTCGCAGAGATATTCCCGGTCAGTGATGTAAGGGGAATCCGCTTCGTGATACAGAATCTCTCGGATGGTGGGATGAAAGGGCTTGCCGCAGACGCTGCAGGTCTTTTCCAGCGGCCGGTCCTCCCCGTGCAGGTTCAGAAAGCTGCGGCAGGAGCGGCAGAACAGCGCGTCCCAGTTTTTGCGCGTGGGGGCGGCGAGCAGCTTTTCCAGCTTGACCTTGGGCAGGTTGAATTCCCGATGGTGGCACAGCTCGCTGGGACACCGGACGTCTACAAAGAAGGGGTTCTCCGGGTTGAACTCATGGTACTTGACCGGGGCCAGCTCGTCGCTGAAATCCCCCTTCAGGATGGATTCATAATACCGTTTCATCAGCTGGGCCCACTGGTTGGCGCTGCGGGGCTTCCAGTTCACGAAGGTATCGGTGAAGGCCTCGGTGATGCTGGGGGGCAGGTTCTTCCAGATCATCCAGTTGTCGCCGTCGGGCACCGACCAGACGTCGCTGGTCTGAACCGCATAGGGAAACTTGCGGTTGCGCATCTGGGAGAGAAAATCGGCCGTGCCCTTGCTGACAAAGGGGTTCTGCCCGCAGAACAGAATCTCAAACAGCAGGATGGCAAGGGCAAATTCCTCCTCCTGCTGACTGCGCAGCAGGGTGCCGAATTTGACCGGCCCTTCGGGGCGGGGTAGGGTCTGCCCGTCGCTGACCACGAAGGGGCAGGTGAACTCATCGGTGCCAACCGGGCAGGGATAGCCGCCGAATTGGAAGCTGTCGGTGTCCACCACGAAAACGCAGGTGCTGTCGGCGGGATCCACCATGAAGTTGCCGGCGTTCACGTCGCCCATGAAAATGTTCTTCTGATGAAGCCGCGCCATAATCCGGGCGGTCTGCTGGGCGGTGCGAACCAGATCCTTGCGGGTCCAGCTGCCCAGCAGCTCCCGCTGGACAGAGGTGCCGCCGATCTTCAGCACGGTCTTGGAAAAGGGCATCGACCCCGCGGGGACGCGCTGCATCAGATAGCCCACAAACTGGTGCTGCTCGTCGTAGAGAAGGTGAAGGGGCCAGCAGACCCGCGGCATCCGCGGGTTGCGGGAGAGCATCTCGGTCAGCTTCTGCCGGCGCTCGTCGGTCAGGTGTTCCGGGTGAAAGATCTTGACTACATAATGCTCGCCAAGGCTGCACAGATAAAGGGTGCCCTCGCCACCGCGCGCTATCTCACCGCCCTCGGTCAGCGGTTCGCCGAGCTGAACGCTCTGTCCCTCCTCGGTCGCCAGAAGACTGCCGCAGGTCGGCTGCGGGCGCTCCTTCTGTGGGGTGGCGGGCCGCTGCGACAGCGGTATCACCGGGTCCTGCGTTTGAATCTGCTGGACAACCTGCGCCAGAACATCCTCGTTCTTCCAGCGGGCGCGCTGGGCCTCATCCACCGTCTTCTGATACAGCTGCTCGATCTTTTCCCGCAGCCCGGCCAGCAGCGGTTCATCCGTCCGGGCGGCGATGACCGGCAGGGTGGAGCGGAAGAGCCGGCAGGTCGTATGCGGAGAGGCGCCTGGTTCCAGACTGACCCGCGCCATCACCACAAAGGGCACCTTGCGGCGCTCCAGTGCGCGGGGCAGGGAGGTGGCACCGGCGGTGAGTACGCAGATCCGCTCAAAGCAGTGATCCTCCAGATAGTTGAGCAGCGCCTCCTCGTTGGTGTAGATCGGGTCGGGATAGTTGACCGGACCCAGATGCAGCAGATTGCGAGTGAAGATATAGGCCTCCTTGCCCGCAGTAGTCTGCTCAAACCGCTGCAACAGCGCCTCGTGTTCTGCGGCATACTGCTCCTCGGCGGCGGTGTCGGCCAGCCGCTGGCGCAGGCCGTCCCGTTCCTCGATCTCCCGCATCATCCGGTAGAGCGCGGTAGCCTCGACGCAGAGCGCTTGTTCCACCGGCCGCCCGAGCCGCTGAAGCAGGCGCAGCAGAACCTGTTCTACAAAGGCGCGGCCCTCGGCGCGGCGCAACAGACTGTCGTCCAGCACAAAGCGGTGGGTCTGGGCGAGCTCCAGCAGGGTACGCGGGTCGAGCGCGCCGCCGGTGTACTGGCTCAGCAGATGAACCGGTTCCACGTCGGCCAGCTTCTGGGTCAGCAGCTTTTCCTGAATCGTTTGCGCCTCGATCGTGGCCGCAGAAGGCGCTTGTCGGATCGACTGTAACTCCTCCAGCGCCTGTTGCAGCTGCGTGGTCATCTCCTTGTTTTTTTGCTCGTTTTCCTGATACCGCACATACCGGGAGACGGCGGAGAGATACTCTTCCCGCACGCCGTAGCACAGCCCCTCGCGGAAGGAGAGCGCGGCGTCCTGCAAGGCGGTGCAGGCGGTTTCAACCTGACAGGGGAGGTCCGCGGCCAGGCTTTCCACGGTGAATAGGGTCAGACGTTTGGCCCGCTGAATCAGCGCCATCACCGCCTGATACGGCTCGGACAGCGGGGGATAGGCGACCGCAGTGAGCAGAGTCTCCAGCGTGTGGATGCCGTCCAGCCAGTCCTGCTGGGACATCTGGGCAAAGGTGCGTGCGTCGGGGTGACCAAACCATGCGTTGCGCAGGATGCTGGCCTGTGCGTTCCACTCCCGCCAGCTCTCCCGTGAGCCGGCGCGGGCAGCCCCACAGGCGGGCAGGGCGTGCAATCCCTCCGCACACAGTGCGGCGATCTCAGGATAGAGGTCATAGGGCTGTGTCCTTGACCGGTAGAGGACCGAGTTGATCTTGAACAACCCGGTCAGATCAAAGCATTGGAAGATCCGACGGCGATCCTCGTCGGAGAACTGTCCATTGCATCTCTGACGGATTCTCTGCGCGAGTTCCGCACCGGTGCAGGTGTCCCCGGGCGGGGAAAGATGAAAGCTGGCGGCGAGATTTTTCCGGTCCAGCACCGGGGGATAAAAGCCGGTTCTTGCATCCGGCTGCCGCGGCGTCATCTCAAGACAGGCGCTGAGAAAATTCTCGAACCTCTGTGCGGGGACAACCTCATAGTAGAACAGCTGAAGATAATCCCGCAACGCATCCCCCAGACTGTGTGCAGTTCTGGAACGCGTCTCCTTTTGGAGCTCCTGGCACGCGAGGGCAGCAGCTGGATTCTCAACTGGTGTTTGCTGCGGCAAAATACTTTCCTCCTCCCGACGGCACGCAATTTGTGAATATTATACCATAAGGCGCAGCCTTATGGTATTCGCCATCTTTTTCGGTTGCCCCGAAAGGGGCGAGGAAAAGGGTGAAAGAGTCACTTCTTTATCCCCCATGTCCTTTATAGGGACGCTCCGGGCAAGAATTTAGCTCCCGCACTTAACTTTTTGAACCAGCGGCGCTATCAAAAAAGAGGAAGGGGAAACGATTGCGTTTATCGGCATGAAAAACTATAATAAAAACAATAAGGGATGGAGGAGAGAATGTATGTATCGCTATGAGGACCTTTCTTTGGATGATTTGCTTGAAGATCCCGAGATCGACCCGGAATCTGCGGATGCCTTATATGCGATCGCTCAGCACTATCACACCGGGAAAGAGGTCGAAAAGAACGAGGAGCTCTATCTGGACTACCTGCAGCGGGCGGCCTTTGCTGGCAGCGAGCTGGCACAGCAGGAGCTGGCACAGCAGAACAAGCCGGAACCGACGATAGAAAAGAACGCCGATAAGCTTGATGCGCTTTGGCAGAAGGCGGGCGACGCCCGCACAGCGGGTAACCTGAGAGAGGAGTTTGAGTGGCTCCGGCAGGCAAAGGAGGCGGACCAGGAGGCCGGCTATGACCTGGCGCGCAAACAGACTCTCTACCTGCGGCTGGGTGAGCTTTACAGTATGCCGGAGTTTCAGAACCTGAACGAGAGCTACCGGTGCTACTGCATGGCAACCGAGCTGGGCAGTTACCAGGGCGCGCTGAAATGCAGCGAATACCTTTATCAGGGGAAGGGCTGTGCGAGGGACGAAAAACAGGCCCGGGGCATGTATGATCTGGCGGTGGAGCGCGGCCCGCTGAAGCTGAAGTATGACGCGGCGGTCGCCAAGCTGCAAATTGACCCCGTGAAGGCGGAAAAATTGCTGCGGCAGGTGCAGGAAGGCTCCTCCGGCTCGGATGAGGCGCTGCGGGAGCGCGCTGCGCTGCACCTTGCCGCGCAGGAGAACGGTATCCTGCCAAGGGAATTGTTGACCCGCGCCCTCGGGCAGCGGGAGGACGCCTCGATCCGTGCGCTGCTGGAAAAAACCTATGAGGAACATCCGGATTGGCTGACCGGGGAGGCGCTGCCCTTTGCCGAGGAGATGGTGCGCGCCGGCGGCAAGAAGCGTACCCGGTGGCTAAAGCTGGCTGCCGGTCTGGGCAGTTCGTTTGCTCAGCAGGAGATCGAGAAGATGGAACAGGCCCGCCGTGCTGAGGAGGCCCGAAAGGCGGAGGAAGCCCGCCGTGCCGAGCAGGCGCGGATTGCCGCGGAGCAGGCGCGTCGTGCAGAGGAAGCGCGCCGCGCTGAACAGGCCCGTCGCGCTGAAGAAGCACGGGTTGCGGCCGAGCAGGCCCGCCGCGCCGAAGAAGTGCGGATTGGCACCGAACAAAACCGCACCGTTCAGAAAAAAGGAAATATTGTTGTCCGCATTCTGCGCAAGGTCCTCAGCGCGTTTGGCGGGCTGTTCAAAAACCATCCGATCATTGCGGCGATTTTGGTGATCTACATGATTTCGGTGGTTGGCGGCCTGGCTGCCACCGGGGTTCGTTTTAGCCAGTTTGCCTGGAATTCGATCGCGGCGTTTGGCCAGAATGCGCTGGGTCAGGCGCAGCTGTCCACGGCAGGGGGCAATGGTATGATCTCGATGAACCCGTTTGCCAAGGATGAAGGGGTCGCTCTGATTCCCGAGGCGGGCACCTTTAATACCGGGGAAGCCTATGACAGCGCGGTTGGCGCCACAACCGGCTACTCTGCGGTGGAGTACCTGCTGGAGGGCGAATGTGACACGCTGACCGGCCGCTGGGGCATTGATGCGCGGTCGATCAACACCGAGTGCGACAGCAGTTTTCAGGTCTACGCGGATGACCGGCTGGTCTACCAGTCCCCTGTAATAACGGCGGGCAGTACGCCGGTGGACGTGTCGGTGGATCTCACCGGCTGCAATCTGATGACCATCATCTTTCAGGATGCGGATGGCTCCGCCGTTCTGGCCAACCCGGTGCTGAAAAATGTGTCGGGAGTAAAGGTTGATCAGGATGAACTGCCCGAGGCCAAGTCCGGTGTGTGGCTGAGCACCACCAACCTGATGGAGGGCAGCTTTAGCTCGGGCGACAGCGGACATTCGGTGTATAAGAGCATCTATTACTATGACGATGAAAAAGAACGGTCCGCCACCTTCTATCTGGGCGGACAGTATGAGAGTTTGTCTGGGGTTCTATCGGTGTCCGGCAACGAGTCGAGTCATCTGGAGATCCTGGCAGACGATCAGATCGTGTATACCAGCGAGCCGATGGTCACAGGCAGCGCTCCTATCTCGATAAATCTGAACGGCTGCGAAAAGCTGACCATCCGCGCCAGTTTTGGACAGCAGGTGGAAAACTTTGCCTATACGACGATCGGCATTGGCGGCGCGCGGCTTTCCTATTTCCCGGTGCAGAATGAAAACGCCTGAAAAGGAGAAACAGGATGAAGCGAATTTATATCACGGCAGTTCCGCTCCAGAGTAACTTTGTCGTGGAGCAAAAACCGGTAAATCCGGTAAACTTTGCGCTATGTCGCGGGCCGCAGCAAGCCTGTTTTCCCATCGTCCCCATCATCGCACAGACCGTCCGTCCGGGCGATTCGGTGCACGTGTTGGCAGTCTGCCAGAAAAATCAGCCTCAAAACGAAAATCTGGAGATTCTGAAAAGTGAACTCGATAGTTTGCAGCTGCCGCATTACACGCTGCAGGAGCTCGCGGTGGCGGAAAACCAGGGCAAGGACACGCTGCTCGGCATGTTTTCCGACCTGCTCGGGCAGATGGAGGACGACGCCTGCTACTATGCCTGCATGACCTTCGGCACAAAGACCTTTCCGCTGGTGCTCTTTTCGGTGCTTTCCTGTGTGGAAAAGATCAAGAAAAATGTCGAGATTCAGGGCATTTACTATCAGGAGATCACCCGGAGCGCCGGCGTGTGTACCGCGGCGAACCTGTATGACGTGACGGCGCTGTTTACCCTCAACCGCATTGTTGACCTTGTGGCCGAGATGGACGCGGACCACAAGGAGGAGATGGTACGGCTGTTCTTGGAGCAATAGTGATCAAAGGAGTCGAACCGTGACGGAAGAGTCATTGAAAAACGCCATCAACCAGCACCCGTTGCTGGCGCTGCCCCCATCGGAGCGCCGGAAGAACACCGCGGCATTTCATCGGTTTGTGGAGCTGCTAATGCGCCAGAAAAAGGCCGCGCCGGAGCGGCTTGCGGCCCAGATGGACCGTGCATCAGACCGGCTGCTGCTGGACGAGGACGAGCAGGCGGCAAAAAAGGCGCTGTTCCATTCCCGTACCCGTACGGTCTGCGTGGATCTTTATGCGCTGATGGAGGCGGCCTGCGATGCGCTGGATACCTTTGACGCCGGGGTCGGTGTGCAGTTTCTCACCTATTTCGATCGTCTTTATAACCAGCGGATGCTGCGCTCAGCGGGCGAAAAGCAGAGCATTTCGGACGGCAATTTGTACACATCGGGGCTCAGCCGCACCGACCGCAAGCTGATTGTCCAGCTCAACCGGCTGCTGGAGAACAGCGGCTGCAATATCGGAGATCTGTCTCCGCGGCTGTATCAGGTGATTGCAAAGGAGATGGACATCTCGGAGCAGCGGTTGCGAAAGCTGCTGGAAAACCTGTATCGGGCGCGCCATGTGGACAGCCTGATCACCGAGAGAGAAGACGGGGAAGAGGAGAACAAAGCGCTGGTGGACGACACACAGACCGACGCGATGGGCCGCATGGAACAGATGGAGGCGGTCGGCGTTGCGCTGGAGATGCTGGCCGGGCTGGAGGAAAAGGAATACCCCCGCCTGTTTTTAACCAATGATATCACTCACACCATCAAGGAGGAGCCAGACAGCGCGGTGGAATGTGCGCGGGTGCTGCTGCGCAGCGAGGCAATCTTGTGGGAAAAGATCTTTGTGCGGGGGTATCTCGATTTTGTTTTGCTGCCCCCGCCTGAGCCGGACAGCATCTGTAACCTGATCCTCGCTCGCATCCATCCGGACCGGCCGCTGCAGGACCGCAGCATCGCCGCCTTCAAAAAGGTGAGCGCGTCGGCGGTCAGCCAGCAGCGCAAGCGCTTTTTTGCCCAGCAAAAATACTATCTGCAACTCTATTACGCACTTCGCGGTGAGGCGGGCTGATCACCTTGTCCTCTCCGGTTTGGAAAAATAGTGCAGGCCTTTGGACACGGTGACCTGCAACTCTGCCCCGGAATTTTGGATGGAGAGAATCCAAAGGGCGGCCCCTCAAGCCTTGGTGGCTTGGGGGGCCGCTTTTTCGTTTTGCCCGGATTTTACTCGGCGCTTAAAAATTTTTTTGTCCCCACCTTAACCGGCCGCACCCCCGTCACTATATAAAGAATGGAAGGCAAACAGCAAAAACAGACGGGAGGAAGAAAAATGAAGGAGCAGATGGAAAGACGAAGCTATGAGCAATGTGCTCGACTGAGAGACGATTGTGTCAGGACCGGCTTTTTGGATCTGATTCGCGGCTGTTACGGTATGCGATTAAGGAGGTCGCAATGGCGGATCTTCCGACCAGAGGAGATTGTCTTTCTTCTGATGCGGGATGACGAACTCTACACGCGGGCCTGCGGCTGGGTCAACGCTCATCAAAAGGCCGGATGAGAAAAAACGGCAGCCGACAACAACAGAGAAAATCCGAGAGAGGGAAAAAGATGAAACTGAAAAAGATTGCAAGTCTTGTGCTGGTTTTGTGTATGGGATTGACCATGACCGCCTGTGGCATCACCGCCACCGTTCAGGAACGCTGCACCGTCGAGGTGGGCAAAACGGTTAAGCTGGAACTTCTGACCGAAGACGAGATTTCGGCTGAGGAGTTTGCGGAAAAACTCGAACAGGCCGACATCGTCTGGGAGAGCGCAGATCCCCGCATCGCCCGGGTGGACGAGGCGGGCAACGTCACCGGCGTGAGTGCCGGCGAGACGGATGTGACCGTCCAGGCAAAGTCCCTCCACCTTGAGGCCAGCTGCCATGTGACGGTGGTGGAGCCTGAGCAGGAGGACGAGCCGTCGGAGCAGGTGCTGCTGGTGACGCTGAACACCGTCGGGGTCGACGGCAAAAAGGCGCTGGAGAAGGTGGGGGTAACCTTTCCGGAGGAATTGGACGCCGATGCTCTGGTATGGAGCTCGAGCAATGATGAGATCGCCAAGGTGGATGCGGCAGGCATTGTGACCCCCATCAGCCTGGGCAGCTGCATCATCGCCCTCACAGGACAGCTGGAAGAAGAGGAGTGGACTGCCTCTTTTCAGCTTGAGGTCTGCGAGACGGTTGAGGAGCAGGACGAGAACGCGGCGCCCCTTGTGGAGCAGGCAGAAGAGAGTGAGGAGGACGGAACGAAGACCACCGGCAAGACCACATCCGGCACGTCGCAGAAGACCGGCAGCACCGGAGCGACGGGCGGCGGGAATGCGGGCGGATCGAATACCGCTACCCAAAACCCGACACAGGGGACAACCGGTTCTTCCGGCACTCAGAACAACACCAGTACCGGAACCGGTTCCAGCTCCAGCAACATCTGCCCCATCTGTGGGTATGAGCTGGTGAATGGTGTGTGTCAGGTTATCCACACGTATAGCGGCTATGGGTACTGCATCTATGACGAGGGATCAGGCGTCGTGTATGTGGTCTGCAACAGCTGCGGCGGCACCTGGCCCCGGAGCTCCTTTGCCGATGTGTACGATTTTGTGTACCAGCACGGGATTGCCTGCTACAATGAGCACCACAAAACCTATATCATCTGCCAGCAATGCGGCACCGCTTTCGAGGAGGGCACCGAGCCGGAGATCATGCGTCAAACCGGCTACTGCAGCACCGCCTGTCAGCTGGCATCCGGCTATTACTGCCCGGTCTGCATGAGTGCACTCTACATTGACGGCTGCCACAACTGTGGATATGGCAAACCTGAGCCCACGCCGGAATCGCCGACAGAGCAGCCCTCAAACTCCGAGTCACAGAGCACACCGGCGGATAACACGCCGGAGGGGGAGAACGTCGCGCCTGAGACCCCGAGCGGTTCGCAGGACGGTACCCCGCAGTAGGCAGCATCCGGCCCGGCAGAGACCGGTACCGCGTAAAATAAAAACCGCAGCCCGCACGCCGATCCGGCGTGCGGGTTGTTTTGGTTGGCAAGCTACACCCTCGCTAAATCGGGGCCCACAGCTCACCCGGGGAATATACCCAATACCGGGGAAGCGTCACAGTTGGTCGGCTACCGGCCCGTCGCAAAAGTGCTTTTCGACCGGATAAGCGAATGGATCGGTAACAGAAAAAATGGTTTGCAGGCCGGGAAAAGGCCCAAAATACGCAAAGGCAACCGGCAGTTGACGATCTGCAAGGGGGAGATTATGGCATTGCAACTGCGTTTTTTGCTATAATGCAACCAACACAGAGCAAAAGGGGGCCGCAGCCATGAACATTTCAGATAGAATCCAGAACCTACGCAAGGCGAAGGGGATCTCACAGGAGGAGCTTGCAGATCGAATCGGGGTTTCAAGACAGGCGGTTTCCAAGTGGGAGAGCGAACAGAGTACCCCGGATATCGACAAGGTCATCTTGCTCAGCGAGTATTTTGAAACCACCACCGATTACCTTTTAAAGGGAATTGAACCGGCCGGAGAAGAAAATAGAAGGTGAAGCGCAATGGCCTTTTTTACGGCGGCAACCCTGCTCAATGCCATCGGGTTGATCGCGGCGCTTGCGATATGGATTGAGCGCCGGCAGGAATATGCGGTAGCAGTCGGGTTGGTGGCTATGCTGGCGGGTATCGGGGTTTTTTGCTGGGCCAGTTTGTCCCGAGGACGGACAGGGAAAAGGCAAAATGGTTTTTTGTCCAGTTCAATGTCTGGATTTTGCTGTTTATTCCACTCTCCTGTATCTGGAATCTGCTGGACGGTCTGCTCGGCGGCTATTCCGGCCAGCTCGCACCCATTCCGCTGCTCGGAAACTCCGTCATCACCTACGGCTTATTTTGGCTGTTCTATCTGGTTGTGTGCGGCTGCGTGACATTCTGGGCACAAAAACAAAAGAAGACGCCGCACTAACCAGGAAGTTGTTATCCCGGAAAGCAGCGGCATTAGAATACCAACAAAAAAGCACCTGCAAAATTTGCAAAATTTGCAGGCGCTTTTGTTTTTTGTAATACAACAAGCGATTTTAACGCGGATTTATTTTGCCGAAAGCCGCAGCTGCTCCTCCCGGCAGGAGAACATGACACGGTCTCTGATGATGTCCTCCGGTAATACCTGGCCGGTGAGAAGCGGGGAGGCGGGGTCGTGTGCCTGGATATTGCGCGCGACGGATTTTGGGCTGTGGGTGGCGTAACAGTATCTGCAGCCGTGGCGGCAGCTGTCGTAGGCACCGATGTCAATGCTGGCCATGCAGCCACACTCCGGCCGCTGATTCTTGTCTTTTTCGAGCGTCAGCCGGGTTCCGGTGAGCTGCTCGAGCAGGGTCTGGTCGATACAATGGCCATGGGCGATACCGAACTGCTCAAGATCGATGCGTTCCGCGCAGGTCTCGAGAATAAGGTGGTGCCTGTTCGCGATGTCGGCCAGCCGCCGCGCCAGCTCGGTCATCTCCTTCTGGGTGAGTGGAGAAAAGCCCAAACCGTCCAGATTGGCCCGGGTGTTGCGGTAGAGGTCGACAAAGCTGATGACGCATTTGCGGGTATATCCCTCGAGGCGCCGCGCCAGCTGTTCAAAGTAGGTCAGATGGTATTCCAAAGTGTACCGCGCCGTGAAGAGGATGGGGTCGTACCGCCAGATGACCCGCTCGGGGCCGATTCTGCGGGACAGCTGCTGAAAGGCGGGAAGGATCACATCATTTTTGCTGGGGACGCCCGGTTCTACATCCTTTCCATAAGGGGTGAGGGAGAACTGAAAATAATAGGGGTAGGCCCGCAGCTCTTCAAGACGGAGCATTAGCGGCAGCGGATTTTTTGTCCAGAAGACAATGCCGTCCACCACCTCCGGTGACAGCGAGATCCGGCTGACCTGATGAAAGTTCATCGGATTGCGCACGAGAAGATAGCCTTCCCGGACGCGGTTGCAAAACCAGTCCGGATAATAGGCGGGAAGATCGGTGCGGCGGCTGGCGCTGAGAATCAAAGACTTCACCCCCGATGGAAAAAACGGATTGCTTTGAGAAAAGTTTAATACCAAAAGGGCGTGCAGGCAACACCCAAATCAGGAGGCAGAGCACCCCGCAAACGGCAAAAGGGGGGGGAAGGTATCTGCAAATGAACAATACAGGTAAAAATTAAACCCCATAACCACCAATTATAGAATTGCATTAAATATAAGTATTTGAAATCCATGCGGCTGTGGGGTACGCTAAGAACGAAGAAAAAGAAGGTCTTCAGGACAAACGAAGAAACTGACGGCGGGGCACCGCACGCCAGTATCCGCCGAAGGCTCTCAAACGCAGAGCAATAAAATCTTGAAACAACACCGGTGTTGGAGGATATAGTATGATGAAACTGGAAGATAAAACTTTTGACCAGGAGCGGGCTCTCTATGGCGCAAAAGAGCTGATGTTGAAAAACTGTTCCTTTGACGGTCCCGCCGACGGGGAGAGCGCTCTGAAAGAGTGTACCCACATCGAAGCGGAAGGATGCTTTTTTAATCTCCGGTATCCCTTTTGGCACGATGAGGGGCTGATTCTCCAAAATTGCACCCTCACTCCGCAATGCCGGACGGCTTTGTGGTATTCTCGGGACATTGAGATCCGGGATACAAAACTGCTGGGTATCAAGGCCCTGCGGGAGTGCCGGAACGCCCGGGTGGAAAATTGCCGGATCGACTCCCCGGAGTTCGGCTGGTATTCCCGCCATGTGACTATGGAGCACTCCACCGCGCAAAGTGAGTACTTCATGATGAAGTGTACCCACCTGCAGTTCCGGGACGTGAATTTCCAGGGAAAATACTCTTTCCAGTACATCGAGGACAGCCTTTTTGAAAATTGTATCTTTGATACCAAGGACGCCTTTTGGCATGCCAAAAATGTGGTGGTGCGAAACTGCGTGGTAAAGGGGGAATACCTGGCCTGGTACTGCGAGAATGTCACCTTTGACCATTGCAGAATCCAGGGCACACAGCCCCTCTGTTACTGCAAGGGCCTGGTTTTGAAGGACTGTGAGATGGTGGATACCGATCTTGCCTTTGAGCGCAGTCAGGTTCAGGCTGCCCTCACCACTCCGGTGGTGAGCGTCAAAAACCCCCTGGAGGGCAGCCTGATTACCCTGCCCGGGGTAGGCGAGGTGATCCGGGATATCCCGGATGCCTTAGGTGAGGTGTGGGTGTCGGGTACCAGCGTCATCTGTGCGCTGGGTCAGCGTTCCCGCACCGAGGCGGTGGAAGCGTAGCGGGATACAGCGCCCTTCGCTCGGATTATCGGTGATGCCGAGAAACGGTTTTGAATAAGAAAGATGCGGGCCGGTCTGGCCCGCATCTTTTTTTGTCTTTGCTTAACCCGAAAGGCGCTGTCTTGCCAAAGATCAAAAGCCAGCGCTTTACAATAGCGCATTGTCAATCAACCGTGCCAGCGCAAAGAGATCCGCACCGCTGACCATCTCAAAGGTGACCATTCCAAGACCGGGGAACCACAGCCGCATCTCGCTGTCAAAATCCAATACCCCGGCCGATTCGACCGAATATGCCTGGATTCGGCTATAGGGTAAAACGACAATATCTTTTTTCTTTCCGGTAATGCCCTGGGTGTTTACCGCGATCACTCGTCGGTCGGTAAAGACGATCGCGTCCCGAATCCCCTGATACTGCTGCCGGATCGTTTCACCGGGAGCAAGAAGCGCAGCGAGCTGTTCGCCGAGACGGGGGTCGCTGCTCGGGCGCAGCTTGAGAAATGCCATATTTTCAAAATCGGTCACTGGGGATCCTTTCCACCGACAAACAGAATGTCGGGCTTACGCTCGAGGGGAAAGGCGGCAAGGGCGCTGCCGCGGCAGGCCTCCTCGGTCAGCTGTACCGCGCAGGGGCGGCTGTTGGTATAGGTCTTGTAGTAGTAGATCAGTTTCTGTGCATCGATGCAGCAGGAGTAGATGGTCAGATCCGGCTTTCCCTCGGGGGTGATAACCGAGCCGCGCACCATTGCGATTGCGTCCATGATGTGGAAGAACTGCACCGCGTTTTCGGCGCTGTCCTCCCCGAACAGCGCATGGGATTTCAAGAAGCAGGCGCGCACAAAGCGGGACATCGGGGACCAGTCACCCGGCAGGCCGACCGCGCCCATTCCCTGGCCATAGGGCTGCAGCGGCAGGTCGGGGGCAAAGGTGTTTTCCGGCTGACGGGGCGAGAGCCCCTGGTACAGATTCAGATGCATCATCTGGAATGGGAAGGGCGGATTGTTGGTCAGTACACCCGCGGGATTGTCGTACAGTTTGAGTCCCTCGGCCGTCGGCTCCGCTGTAATCGAGCCGGTGGCGTCGGCGATATGCCAGTGCAGCGGCGCGAGCGGGTAGGAGGGAGAGAAGGGGATTGCGGTGATCCGCAGCCCCTCGAGCACCCGGCGAGCCTGTTGCAGATTGGCGCAGCCGCCCAGAATCAGCGGGATCAGTTCATAAGGGGTAATGCAGGCCTCGGTGCCGGTGTCGTCCGGGAAATAGACCGCGTTGCCGGGAAAGTTCAGCCCAGCCATATACAGCCCCTTCTCATTTACCGCCTCGGCATACAGCGGGGTATTGGCCGCGACGGTCGCCATTCCGATCAGGGCAAAGTGGTGTTCCATGACAGGACGGTGGTGAAAATGGAAGGGATATTCACGCGGGGTGATGACGACCTGTTCGCCAAACGAGGTTTCAAGGTCGAGGTTGCGTCCGTACAGGGCGGGGTTGGAAAAAGCAATGCTGGTGCACATAAAAATCGTTCCTCCTTAAAGCGGTGATTTACCGTACCTTTATCATATCCCTTTTTGGGACCGGCATCGGTTGTTCCGACAACGAAAATGAAAAATTCTGCCGGTTTTACAAAAAATGATCGCCTGCGTTGTTTGAAACACCGATTATCCTTTGCCGGTGCGGTATGCTGGAACTGCGCGGTAGGAATAAGAAATTCTTTTTCGGGCAGCGGACAATCAGTCCGCGGCTCTACCGTGTGCCACCGGCTCCGGTACAGGAGCTGTCTCACGTTCTTGCCACAGGGCATGGATCCCGCAACCTTCAAGGAGAATCGCATATGAACAAACCCACACCGCTTTCCCCCGCAGCACCGCAGCAAACCGCCGCCGAGCGTGGCGGTACATTGATCGGCGTCGGCGCCGGCCTCGTTATGATCGGCATTAGGGCATTGGCCCTTTTCAAACCGCTGCTGGCCGGTATCTCGCTGGGCTATCTTATCACTATGGGGCTCGGCATTTACGGTGCCGCGCAGATCGCCGCCTATCTCAGGGAACCAGCAGCTGCGCGGGATGGCGGCGCACTTGCCTCCGGGCTGACACTTGCAATACTGAGTTTATTTGCGCTCTGGGCCTCGCTCCAAACGCCGCTGGGCCTTGTCGGTATGCTGACCGGGCTTGCAGTCGCCAGCGCTTTCTTTGCACTACTGCAGGGGCTGGGCCGAATCGTCGCCTTTTCTCAGCAGCAAAATGACCGAGCCGAGGGGGGCGGCTGGATACTCGCAGACGGGGTACTCAACCTTCTGCTCGGCTTTGCCATTCTGGTTACTCCGCTGGCGGGCTGGTTCGCCATCAGCACGGTATGGGGAATCTACCTCGGCGTTTCCGGTCTCGCGCTGATTGCACAGACCCTCGCCGCCCGGCGCGGCAGGGAACGGGTATGACCTATTCGCCCTCGTTGGGATCGGGCTCGTCCTCGGTAATCGGCATCTCAACGAGCAGTTCAAACCGGCTCTTGTCAAACTTCAAAAGTCCTTCGTCCCGCATCCGGCACAGCTCGTTGGACATCGCGCTGCGATCCACAAACAAGAAGTCGGCCAAATCCTGCCGGTTGAGTGGAATGGCAAAGGTGCGACTGCCGGCTTTGTGGTACTGTGCCGAGAGATAGTCCTGCAACCGGTCGCGGGTAGAGCGGCGCACGCTGTCCTCCAGCTTGCGGGTCAGATACTGCCCCTTTCGGGCGACTGCCAGCGTCAGGTTCTGCAGAAAGCGAATCTGGGTGGGGGCGGTGAGGACATTTTCCCGCAGCAACTGGTCGACGCTGAGAAATAAAATCTCGGTTTTTTCCGCCGCCGTGATGCTCACATGCAGACGATAGCGTCCCACCGCATTCAGTTCGCCGAGGGTGTCACCCGCACCCAGCAGATCCATCAGATTGTGGTTGCCCTCGCTGTCGGTATGGGCAAGATGAACGCTGCCGGACAAAATCACCCCGATCTGGGGGAATTCGTCTCCATCCTGCGCGATTACTGCGCGCTTTTCATAGGCCTTGATCCGGGGAGACATCGTTTCGACTACCGCCCGGATCTCCTCTTCGCTCAGGCTGCGAAACAGGATGCTTTTTTGCAGAATCTGCAATACAGCCAACGATTCCATCCTAACGCCTCCTTTTTCTGCTTTCATTATAAGGCGCAAGCTGTCCGTTGACAAGAATTCCCTGTTTCGTTGTTTGAAACACCGACCCTGCCGCTCTAAGGTGGTAGGATGAGATTACACCAAAGCGGCTGCCGCGCATTGTGGCGGCACAGCGCCTTGTATTAAAGGAGGAAGTTTTATGTTTCAATTTTTCTGGGTTCGCGCCGCGTCGGTTTGGATCGCCGCGCTTTATGCCGCAATGGGAGCTTTACCTCATCCACCCCGTGGTGGATCGGCTGCTGCGTCGGGTTTCTCCGGCAGCCGCCGTTCCCATCGCCCTGCTGCTCACAGCGCTGTTGGCTGTTGATTTTATCGCGGCGCTGCATAAAGTGACCCCGGCTTCAACCGGATGACGCCCCATGAGGGCAAACAAGACACGCAGCAGGGTCGCCCTGCCCGAGCGAAAGGAACCACAGAATATGCAGAACTTAACAAGAAATTGCCCACCGTCCGGACGGCGCCCAAAACAGGGCCCGCTGTTCTTGCGGCATACCGCCGCCATGCGGCTTTTGTCTATCGGCGCCGCCCTGTTATTGGCCTTCAGCGCGCTGGCTATCGCAGGATCGGCGGCGAGCGAACCTTGGCAGAATCCGACTGTCTCCCGCAGCTTGACAGGGGAGGACACTACCGCACAGGGGGTCCCCCTCGATGCAGATCATTTCCCGGATGACGCTTTTCGCAGCTTTCTGGGTCAGCGGTTTGACCTTGATGACGAAGGGGTACTGTCAAAGGAAGAGTGTGAATCGGTAACACGGCTGGATCTTCGCAATAAGGGCATCCACTCCCTGGAGGGCATCGGTGTCTTTCCTTTGCTGACCAGCCTTAACTGCATCGGTAACGAGCTGACCGCGCTTCCGCTCGAACAGCTCACCGGCCTGACCAGCCTGCTGTGCAACGAAAATCAGTTGACTTCGCTGGATCTTTTCTTAGTGCCCTCGCTGACTCTGCTGCACTGTCACGATAACCAGCTTGCCGCGCTGGATGTCAGCGGATTGCCCGATCCACTTGAAATTGAGGATTGGACTTACGGCCAGCCCGCTTCCAGCCCCCATGCACAAGCCCAGTACGGCCAGCCGGTCTACCTGTATAGCGATGCCCCGGACGGCGTCTTTTCCTCCGAGGTTCCGCAAAATGCCGGCGTGTGGTACGTAAAGGCGGTTGTCCCGCCTCAACAGGATCATGCGGGGCTTGAGCAGGTCGCCGAGTTTCATATCTGGAAAGCACATCCTAACTACACCATCCCGACCGGGCTCAGCGTTATGTATGGCGAACCGCTTGGAAGCGCTGTTCCAGGCGAGGGTTTTGTCTGGGAAACCTCGGATAAGCCGGCAGGGGATGTTGGACAGAGATCTTTCCCCGCCCGTTATCAACCAACCGACACTCAGAATTATCTGGTTGAAGAGGGGCTGCTTATCCCAGTAACCATCACCCCGAAGCCGGCCTCGCTGCTGTGGGTGCCCGAGGTTGCCAACGCGCAGGATGCCAAGCATTTGACTGTTCTTGATGGTGAAACAGCTCTGATCGAGGGAATCGATTATCTCCGTACCCAGCAGGAAGAGGAGGGGGAAATGATCATCACCCTCAGCTTCCAAGGTAACTATACCGGCACCGTCCTCCGCAGTTATCTGCTTCCCGCGCCCACACCCACTCCCACACCCACGCCAATACCGACACCCACGCCAACACCAACGCCGACACCTACACCCACACCGACACCGACGCCCACACCTGCTCCGACATCTACGCCGATTTTGGTGCTGCCGGTGAATCCGACGCCGCCATCCAACCCGAATGGTTCCACCCAGTCGCCCGTACCGATACAGCCGACCACGACCCCGGCACAGCCTGACCGGGAGCCAGATATAACCGGTCAGCCGGAGCATCACCCCGGTTCCGACGGTGCACCGCTGGTTACCCCAGACCCATCCGGTTCTTCCTCTCAGCCGCAACAGATCGAGAAGGGGGAGCGTGGATGGCCATGGTGGCTGTTGCTCCTGCTGCTAGCGGTTCTTCTGGTCCTTGCGATAGTGAAAAAGTATAAAGAAGATAAGCAATCCGAATGACCCGTTGGCTGGACAACCGCTTTTTATCTCTAATTCCGTTATACTGTAATTACAGGGTGGAGAACAGATTCCTGCCCGAAAGGATGAAGATACCATGAAAAAGAATTTATCAGCGCTCGCACCTTCGGAATATCTTGATGAGATGGCCCGCAAGGGGAATGAGGCAATGCTCTCAGCTCTTCGCACCGCTCACAGTTTTACCTCTTCCGACGCTTCTGATCCCAAAGAACTCGCGCGGCAGCGTCGCTCCCAGCAGACGCTGGGCAAGCTGCTGTCCCTGCCCATTGGATTTGACTGGGAAACTTTCGAGATTGAGGGCATCCCCGCAGCCTGGGCAAAACCAGAACACAGCGCCGGGCAAAACCGGATGATCCTGTACTGCCACGGTGGGGGTTATACCAGCGGTACGTTGGGCTACGCTCGGCTGCTGGCCTCCAAGCTGGCTCTCGCAACCGGATATCCGGTACTGACCTTTCAGTACGGACTTGCACCTGAACAGCCCTATCCCCGCGCACTCGAAGATGCGCGTATTGTCTGGGATTACCTGATGCAGCTGGGCTGGGGCGCAAGAGAGGTTATCCTCGCCGGTGACTCGGCGGGCGGCAACCTGGCTTTGGAACTGGCGCTCTCGTTGCGGGAGGGCAAACGCCTTCTGCCGGGCAGGATGCTTCTCTTTTCTCCTTGGACTGACATGACCTGCTCGGGTGAGAGCTACACCCTCTGCCGGGATCAGGATCCGCTGCTCACCGAAGACTATATCCGCTCGGTGCGTCAGGCCTACGCGCCGCAGGCCGACTGGAGTGACCCAGCCTTCTCTCCGCTTTTCGCTGATCTGCAGGGACTTCCTCCCACCCTCATTCAGGTCGGAGAGAAGGAGATCCTGCGAGATGACTCCACCCGGCTGCACCAACGGCTGCTCGAAGCCGGAGTGCCCGCCCTCGCACAGGTCTGGCCCGACATGTGGCATGTGTTCCAGATGTTCCCCCTTAAATCCGCCGACCGCGCGCTGGAGAGCGCCGCACAATTCCTCACCTTACTGGGATAAGTGGATTTTTCCAAAACTGAAGGACCTCAAGATGCAGTACAGCGAGAAAACGGCACACCTAAGGGTGTGACTTTTATAAGAGAATAGCACGCCGCAAAAGACGGCAAGAGAGCAGCCCCGGGCTACGGGACTGCTCTCTTATGTGTTGAGGATTCAAAGACAGACCATGGGGCGATAAAAACAGAATCTTTTACAGCGAAATCTCTTTTAATTTTTCGATGAACTTTTCGCAGGCCTTGGAAAACACCTGGTACTTCTTCCAGACAATCTGCATGCCCGCCTCCCTTTGCGGGGACAGGGGACGGAAACACAGCTTACTGTTTCCGGAGGTGTTGATGATCTTGTCCAGTCCGATCGCATAGCCCAGTCCCTCTTCCACCAGCAGGGAAGCGTTGAAGAGAAGGTTATAGGTTGCGACGACCTCCAGCTCGGACAGTTCCTTTTGAAGCCAGCCGGACAGGGTTGCCTTGCTGTCCTCCTGTTTTGAGATAATCAGCGGCTTGTCCCAAAGATCCTCGGGGCAGATGACCGGCTTTTCGGCCAGCGGCGCATCCCGCCGCATCAGAACGCCCCACAGATCCTTGAAGGGAAGCTCGATCGAATGATATTTCGCATGGTCGACATTGCCGAATACAATGCCGAAATCAATCAGCCCCTTATCCAGCTGTTCGCTCACAAAGTCTGCGTTGCCGCTGGAAATGTGATAGTGAATCCCCGGATAGGTCTGATAGAGTTCCTTTGCGGCCCGGGCAATAAACCGGACGGCATCTGTTTCGCCTGTCCCGATGTAGACGTCTCCCACGATGGTCTGATCCGAGAGGGAGATTTCCTGCTGGGTTTTCTGTACGAGGTTGAGGATCTCTTCCGCGCGCTTGCGAAGAATCATGCCCTCTTCGGTCAGGGTGATCTTCCTCGAACCCTTTGACCCGCGAATCAAAAGCTGTTTGCCCAGCTCCTCCTCCAATGCCTTGAGCTGGGTGGAAAGGGTGGGCTGGGAAAGGTGCAGCGACTGGGCCGCCCGTACCATGCTCTGTTCCCGCGCCACCGCAAGAAAATAGCCAAGTACCCGCAGTTCCACACGCGCGCCTCCTCTCTTTCAGGTTAAGTCCAGTATAGCGAGATTTTCAATAAAGTTCAACTATGGAAACATATTCAATATAAGTAATTGCTATTTAATATGGATCTTTTATAATAGAATCAGAAAAGACGAACGGGTAAACTTTCCGGTAAACAGGGTAAACGGAGTAAACGGTACGGAGGCAAGGGACGATGGGGGATTCGGTAAGAAGGCTGGAGCAGCTTCTCGCCTACGGTTCAAAAGAGGCGATTGTTCAGAATCTGAAAGACGCGGGCTGCAACGAGGAGACTATTCATTGCTGTCTTGCCTGTCTGGATGCAGGGAAGAAAGAAGAACTGCTCAGCCGGTTGGAACAGCACCGCAACGGACTTTTGGACAAGGTGCACGAGGGCGAAAAACAGATCGACTGTCTCGATTATCTGGTATTTCAAATCGGCCGCTGCTCCTTTGCGGACCAATAAACAAGAAGCAACCTGACAGTTTGGAGGAAAAACAATGGGAAAAAAGGTTCTGGTCATCTCGACAAGCTTGAGAAAGGGAGGAAATTCCGAAACGTTGGCAGACGCTTTCCTGCACGGCGCACAGGAGGCGGGTCATCAGGTGGAGAAAATCTGTTTGCAGGATAAGACCATCGGCTTTTGCAAGGGCTGCCTTGCCTGCCTGGACTCCCACCGCTGTGTGATTCGGGATGATGCGGATGTCATCGCGCAGAAGATGCGTGCGGCGGATGTGTTGGTCTTTGCCACCCCCATTTACTACTATGAGATGTGCGGACAGATGAAGACATTGCTTGACCGGGCGAATCCCTTGTACGGCTCCGATTACCGGTTCCGGGAGGTATACCTGCTCGCAGCGGCGGCGGAGACGGAGGAAACCGCAATAGAGGGCGCGGTCAAAGGGCTCACCGGCTGGATTTCCTGTTTTTCGCGCTGCCGCCTTGCCGGGACGGTGTTCGGCGGCGGTGTGGACGCGGTTGGCGCGATCAAGGGTCATCCGGCAATCGAGAAAGCCTACCAGATGGGAAAGGCGGTTTGATCGGAATGAAGCTGCGAAGATGGGGTCTGCTGATCCTGTTGTCGCTCTTGATGGGGGCCGCGGCTGCCTGCGCCGGGGAAGAGCCTGAGACGGTACAGAGCAGTTCTGCAATAGAGCAGCAAGCCGGCTCATCACAGCTTTCCGCAGCGGAAGAGGTGCAGGAGGAAACCGAAATGAAGATGAGGCTTGAGATTGCCGGTGAGACTTTTACCGCAACGCTGGAAAACAACTCCTCGGTCGAGGCGCTCAGGGAGCTGCTCGCGCAGGGGCCGCTGACCCTCGAGATGGAGGACTATGCCGGTATGGAGAAGGGGGCCGACCTCGGAACGACGCTGCCCCAGAATAACCGGCAGATGAATACCCAGCCCGGGGACATTATCCTGTATCAGGGAAGAACCCTTGTGATCTATTACGATACCAACAGCTGGAGCCTGACCCCGATCGGAAAAATTGATGGGGTGAGCGCAGAGGAGTTGCGCCAGGCGCTCGGCTCGGGGGATGTCACCGTCACGATTTCGGTAGAGTAGGGGGAAAGGTTATGAAAATCCTGGTCTTGAACGGAAGCCCGCGGCCAAACGGCAATACCGCAGCGCTGGTGGAATCCTTTGTGGAGGGGGCCACCGAGAGCGGCCATCAGGTCACAGTTGTCCCTGTTGGTCAGAAAAAGATTGCGGGATGCCTTGGCTGTGAATACTGCCACACTAAGGGCAACGGACGCTGTATTCAGCAGGATGAAATGCAGCAGGTTTATCCGCTTTTGGAGCAGGCGGAGATGATTGTGCTCGCTTCGCCCATCTATTACCATGGCTTTACCGGTCAGCTGCAATGCGCCATCAACCGGATTTACGCGCTGGATAAACCGAAGAATCTGAAAAAGGCCGCCCTCATCCTCACCTCGGGCAGTGACCATGTGTATTCCGGGGCAATTTATGAGTACCAGAATTCCTTTTTGAATTACCTGAAGCTGGAGGATATGGGGATCTTTTCAGCCTATGGAAAGCAGAATAGGTCGAAAGAAAAATGCAAGGAACTCAGGGCGTTTGGACAAAGTTTGAAATAAAGCGAAAAGCGGCCCCCGGCCATTTCCAAAACGGGGGACAGCAAAGGCCATTTGATCGGATGGATCAAATGGCCTTTTTCATTGGGTCTGCACCCAGCTTTTATAAAATCCGTTTTGTGATTTTGTCACGGTAAAAATTCTGCGGGCATGGTATGCTGAAAACAATATCATCAGGGGGATGCGGTATGAGCTCAGAGAGAAAAAGACGCAAAGCGGTGGTGGATCAGTTCCTCTGCGTGGCCTGTGGTTATTGCGTAAAGGTGTGTCCCTTGCAGGCGATTGCGGTCATCGGCGGCGTGACAGCGCGGGCGGATGTGCAAAAATGTGTTGGATGCGGAAGATGCGCGGCGGAGTGTCCGGCCAGCGTCATTGAAATTCAGGAGGCAAATTCATGAAAAAACGCTGGTATGATTATCTCTGGATCGCTTCGGCCCTTTATCTCATCCTGAGCTTTTTCAATATTCTGTTTGCGTGGCTTGGGCTGTTGTGCTTCTTTATCCCACTAGGCATCGCGCTTTTGGGGGGCAATAAGGGGTACTGCAACCGCTACTGCGGCAGAGGTCAGCTGTTCAGCCTTCTGGGTGGCCGGTTCGGTCTGTCCCGAAAAAAGGATGTCCCGCGCTGGATGAAGAGCAAGGTGTTCCGGTATGGGTTTCTCGTCTTCTTTTTTGCCATGTTTTTCTCAATGCTCTGGAGTACCTGGCTCGTGTTCTCCGGAGCGCAGGACCTCAAGCAGGCGGTCACGCTGCTGTGGACCTTTAAGCTGCCCTGGAACTGGGCCTACCACGGAACGATCCTTCACCACGGTGTGGCACAGTTTGCCTTCGGCTTTTACAGCGTCATGCTGACCTCCACCGTGCTGGGCTTGATTACTATGATCGTTTTCAAGCCGCGCAGCTGGTGTGTCTATTGCCCGATGGGGACGATGACCCAGCTGATCTGTAAAGCGAAAAACAGAAAAGAGGCCTGACCCCTTTAACGGATAGGACACCCTATAACACCCTCAGTCGGGCTTCGTCCAGAATTTTCACCGTCCCGCGGGAGAGTGCGACAAGTCCTTCCTCCTGAAAATACCGCAGCATCCGGGTGATGACCTCCCGGTGGGTGCCCAGATGGTTTGCGATGATTTCGTGGGTGATTTTGAGTTCCGGCCCGCCTTCGATGGACGACTCTTCCATCAGAAAGGCGGCCAGGCGTTTGTCAAGGCTCTTCCACATAACCTGTTCCATCAGCCACATGACCTCAGAAAAACGGCCTGCCATGATCTCATTGGTGTAGTTGGAAAGCTCTGTGGATTCCTGCACGATCTGCTGGTAAATTTCTGCGGGGATAACCCAGAATACAGTATCCTTCTGCGCTTCAATAGTGATGTCAAACTGAATCGAGCGCAGAATACAGGAGGCGGAAAAGAGGCAGATGTCTCGGTCGAATAGGCGATAGAGGGTAATCTGCCGCCCCTCGTCCGAGAGAATATAAGCGCGCAGTTGCCCCGATTGTATGATAAAAAGGCTGGTGCAGTCCGCACCGCCACGGTGTAAAATATCGCCTTTTTTAGCGGTTCGCAGGGTGAGGGCTGCGAGCAACCGATTCCTCTGATTTTCACTAAGCTGATCCCATACAGGAAAATAGCCCTCGAAGGTCATTCGGCGTCCCTCCTTTATTGTTCAAGTATAGAGGACGCCGAATTTGCTGTCAATCTTGATTGGCCGGATCAAAAATACACATTAGAATAGAGCTAAAGGAAGCGCCCGATTGCGATGGCAATCGGGCGCTTCCTACTATATTTTATCTTCCTTTGAAATTCCATGGCGACCTGTTATTTGTATTATAGCATAAAACGCCTCCGGATTACCGGAGATCCACTTTATGCTGCTGACCTAGAATTATTTATTGTTCCAACGGCTAGTAGACGCCAGCTATAATACAAACGCTGAATTCATATGTAATTATTCGACAGTACGCCAGCGGCCGGCCAGCCAGCGGCGGTAGGCCAGCGCGCCGAGCAGGGTACCGGCGGTGTTGCAGACAAGATCCATCACATCGGCGACACCGAGCCCGGTATACCATTGCATCCCCTCGGTGAGACAGGAGGCAGCAAAGCCGAGGCCGACCACCAGCAGCCAGCGGTCGCGCAGCCGGGGCAACGCACAGAGCAGCAGATACCCGAGCGGAAGATAGAGCAGCAGGTTCAGAAGACACCCGAGCAGGTAGCTCTCGGGTGAGAAGACAAACAGAATCTGCAGCGCCGACGCAAGAAACCGCTCAAGGAAGGTTGCCTGTTGCGGACTGGACAGAACGCCTTCGACAAACTGTGCGATGAGCTCCTGCAGCGGATGCTGTGAGACATTCACCCGGGAAAAGAAGGTATAGTACAGGTTCATCAGAAGATAGAATACGGTCAGCAGCCGCACGGTCAATAGCGCTGCTTTGCGGTGGAATTTTGTCGCAACCACAAAGAGCGCCGCGACACCGAAAAGACAAAGGATGCTGTAAAACAAAGCTTTTGCCATGCTGTGCACCTCCTTGGAAAGTCTTTTTGTTTTTTATCGCGCCGTCGGCATCGACGCAGGTCAAAGCTATGACGGAAAAGCACAGAAAATGGCTTCACCGAGCCAAATTCCAGGCTTTTTATCCGCTGGGAAAGGATGCTCTTTCTTGCCGTGTGACCCCCGGATTTGTCGGAAAAGTAGTTGTTTTTGTGGCTTTTTTCGACTACTTTTTGGGAGGGAAAGGGATTCTCTGGCGAGGACAAAGACAAAGAAAAAGAAAAAAGCATCAGCCTTTCGACTGATGCTTTGTGGTGGAGATGAGGGGGATCGAACCCCTTACCTCTTGAATGCCATTCAAGCGCTCTCCCAAGTGAGCTACACCCCCACGGGTTTCCCGGTCTTTCGACCGCTTGCTTATTATATCAAATCAAGATCGGGAATGTCAATACCTAATTTCAAAAAAATTTATCCTTTTGGCTGTTGCTTCTATACGGATATATTGTTACAATGGCCTTCGACGGAGAATGGTTTGATCTGAGGTGAACATCAATGGCCAGGGTAAATGACCTTGCAAACGACAAGGTGCCGGGGCTGGTGCTGCGGCTTGCGGTCCCTGCGATGCTGGCACAATTTGTCAATGTGCTGTACAGCATTGTGGACCGGATGTATATCGGAAACATTCCGGATATTGGTGGGACGGCGCTCGCGGGCGTCGGTGTCTGCGGTCCGATTGTGACCCTGATCTCTTCCTTCGCTTTCCTGATCGGAATCGGTGGCGCGCCGCTGATGTCGATGCGGATGGGAGAGGGAAACAAAAAAGGGGCGCAGCAGATTCTCGCCAACTGTTTTGTCCTGTTGCTGGGGCTTTCGGTGACGCTGGCAGCCGTTTTTTTTGTGGCAAAACAGCATCTGCTTTACTGGTTTGGCGCCAGCGAGGTGACCTACCCGTATGCAAATGAATATCTGAGCGTCTATCTTGCGGGAACAGTCTTTGCGCTGCTTTCGGTCGGACTCAACCAGTTTATTGTGTGTCAGGGATTTTCCACCATCGCGATGACCTCGGTGCTGATTGGCGCTGTGTGCAACATCCTGCTGGACCCGGTCTTTATCTTCCTGTTTGATATGGGGGTGACCGGCGCGGCGCTGGCAACGGTGCTCTCGCAGGCGGCGAGCTGTTTTTTCACTCTGACTTTCCTGTTCGGCAGACGCACAAGAATAAAGATCACCTTTGGCGGGTACAGCTGGCGGATTATGCGGCGGGTAATGATTTTCGGGCTTTCCCCATTTTTGATCGCAGCGTCGGATAGTGTGATTCTGATTGTATTCAACAGCGTGCTGCAGCGGTACGGCGGCCCGCAGAACGGGGATACCTATGTGGCCTGCGCGACGATTGTGCAAAGCTATATGCAGATCATCACGCTGCCGCTGGGCGGCATCACGGGCGGCACGCAGCCGGTCCTCAGCTTTAACTACGGTGCGAAGCGGACCGACCGCATCAAGAGCGGTTTTCGCAATATCTTGACCCTCTGTATCCTGTTCAATGGGATCATGTTCCTGCTCTCCCAGATTGTGCCGCAGCTTTTTGTGCGGATCTTCACACAGGACCCGCAGTATCTGGAGCTTTCTGCGTGGGGAATTCGGGTCTTTACCGCCGGGGTGCTGATTCTCGCATTCCAGTATACCTTTGTCGACGGGTTGACTGCGCTGGGCATTGCAAAGGTTGCTGTGACCCTATCGCTGCTTCGCAAGGTGTTTTTCCTGGGCGCAACGGTGCTGCTGCCGCCGGTTTTCGGCGCGAAGGCCGCATTTTTCGCAGAGCCGATTGCGGATATTGCAGGCGGAATCGTCTCCATTACGGTATTTGCCCTGTTGATTGGAAAAATTCTGAGAAAACGGGAAGAGATGCCGGACGGTCAGGCGCTGTATGCGGAATAACAAGTAAAAAAAGGAGTGCTTTCCCAAAACCGGAAAAGCACTCCTTTTTATTTTTATAAAAAATTTGCATTCAGTAGGCATCAGCAAGCTGAAGCCGGTACTGCACCTTGCTCGAGCGGTAAAGGTGGAGCATCTCGGCGGTGGCACAGATCTTATCCGCAAGGCTGACGACAAAACTCTCGCGATAGCGGGGCAGCGGACGGGTCAATGGCCACATGTGCTTGACGATGATATCGCGTTCTTTGTCGCTGAGACCGAACTTTTCCGCGTTCTGCGCTGCGAGCAGCGGATGCAGAAATAATCTGCGGCCCCGGCTGATGTCGGTGTTCTCCCAATGGCAGAGATGCAGGTCGTGCAGCAGGCCGCCACGGGCGGCGGCGCGGACATCCAGCCCGAGCCGACGGGCCATCAAAAAACTGAGATAGGCAACGAAAAGACTGTGATCATAGCAGCTGATCCCCTCGGCGTGCTGCGAGAAATTTCGCATCTCCTGCACATCCGCTTCCTGAAGCAGGGGGGAGACCAGTTCGAGAAAGGCCGCGCGGTCTTTCTCCTTCCACATGCGCGTCATCTCCATTTTCTTAATATTGCGTATTGCGGCGCGGAATCGCTGTTCCGGCATCCACCTGCATTATAAGGAAAGTGCGGAGATTTGTCATGTGAAATCTGAAAAAGTTTGGTGAAAATCTGCCTTTCGCTCAAAGGCAAAAACCGCGAAGCAGCGTTCTTTGTGGGTTTATCCAACAGTATCTGCATCAAGCTGGTCGGCGTAGATATGATAAAAGCGGTCGAGAACGCCAACATAGCCCTCTTTCCAGGGTTTGTTGCGGCCACAGTAGTGGACGAATACGGCATTTTTTTGTACCCAATCGAGATCGATGGAGTCGGAGCGGTGGTCAAGATTTTGCCGCAGCAGATACCCCTCGGACAGGTTGTAGATCAGCGGATTGAGCGGCAGGATCCGGTCATGGTAGAGCGCGTTGAGGACATCCTGGTCGGGAAGAATCATCCGATAATGGTTCTCTCGGATGTAATCGAGTATCTGTTCGATGTGCTGGCCGTCGCGCAGCGCTGTGAGATCCATCAGCAGGACCCCGCTGTTGACATAAGCGCCGCCGCTGGGGATCTCCAGCCGCAGTTCATTGAGACGCTGTACGACCCGGTGGACATGGCTGGCTGCCGCAAACCAGCAATTTCCAAGCTCGATTTCATACAGCGGCCGCACCTGGCCGAGGACGACGAGGTCAGGGTCGAGATAGAGGATCCGGTCAAGATGTTCTGGCAGATACCGGGCAGCAAACAGCCGGTAGTACATCTCCCTTGGATACCGCTTTTCTACCGGTGCGCCGATCAGTTCCTCATCCGATACCTGAATTGGATACAGCGCAAGGCGATTGGGATCCAATCCGGCGGTGATCGACGAGAGCTGAGAGTCGGTCATTGCGCGATGCGCCAGATAAACCGAGAAATGTTCTTCGGGGTTGTTGCAGAGCAGCGAACAGAGCATCACCCGCAATGGATGGATGTAGTTTGCATCGATGGTGACGAGCAGGTTCATGAAGGTTCCTCCGGTCAAAAAAGATGAATAAAATCAAATATAGTGTATCATGACGGGAGAGATGTTTCTACCGAAATTTGTAAATAAACGCTTAAACCCCGACGCCGCGGCGCAGAATAGGGTGGGAGGCGAACTGAATGAAGGAGAAGAGAATGGTTGCGGTCGTGGCGATGTTCTTCGTTTTGTTCGCGCTGCTGCAAAGCCGTTTGGTGGGCCTTTCGCTCAATACCCAGTCGGCGCAGGCCGCAGCGGTACAGAGCAGCTGCCTTCTTCCGCTCTACGACGGCAGGGCCCAGATCTATGACTGTGAGATGCGGCCGCTGACCGGAGTGGCCACCCGCACGCTGGCGCTCGCGCTGCCCGGAGACGAGAGCTATGCGCGGCTGTATCCGCTGTTGAGCGAGGAAAACGCCGCCCAGCTCTACGCCGCGACCGATGGCGCGCCCTCGCTGGTGGCACTACGGGAGGGCGCGCAGCAACCGGAGGGAATCTATTGCTTTGACGCGCCGAAGCGGTATTACGAGGCACCGATTGCGGTGCACACGCTGGGGTATCTCAACCAGGATGGTGTGGGAATGAGCGGGATTGAGCGCTGTTATAACGAGATCCTTGCGGCGGGCGGAACCCGCACCTTTGTGTGCTGCACCACTACTGCGGCGGGGGGATTGATGACCGGAAGCGAGCCGGAACTGGTCGAGCAGCCGGGAACCAGACAGGCGGTGCAGCTGACCCTTGACCGGGATATTCAGCGCATCTGCGAGGGAATTGCAATGGAGGAGCTGGAGCAGGGCGCGGTGGTGGTGATGGAGACCGCAACCGGTAAACTGCGGGCAGTAGTGAGCCTGCCGGTCTACGATCCGAACCGGGTGGAGGATGCGATCGCGGCGGATGATTCCAGCCTGCTCAATCGGGCGATCAGCACCTATAACGTCGGCTCGGTTTTCAAGCCGCTGGTCGCGGCCGCGGCGCTGACCGCCGGCTTTGATGAGGGCGCGGTTTATACCTGTGAGGGCGCAATCGAGGTGGATGGGCATATCTATCATTGCAACAACAATAAGGCCCACGGGGAGATGACGTTGCAAACCGCACTAGCCCAGTCCTGCAACTGTTATTTTATCTGGCTGGGCCAACAGCTCGGCGGCGAAGCGATCGGCCGGACGGCCTCGCAGTTCGGGCTGGGCAGGGTCACGCTGCTGGCAGACGGCTATTTTGGCGCGTCGGGAAATCTGCCCAATGCACAGGAGCTCGAAAACAGCGGACAGCTGGCCTCGATCAGCTTTGGACAGGGTAAGCTGCTCGCAACGCCGATACAGATTACCGCCGCTATCAATGCGATTGCGAACGATGGGGTGTATATCGGACCGACCCTGGCGGAGGGCGTGGTGGAGGTGTCAAGCGGACAACTGATAAAGGCCGCACCGGCACAGGAACAGGTAAGGGTTCTTGACGAGGCGGTCTGCGCCAGCCTTCAGCGGATGATGGATCTGGTGGTAGAGGAGGGAACCGCCCAGCGGGCAAAGCCGGAAGGAATGACGGCGGCAGGCAAGACCGGAACCGCCCAGACCGGACGGTATGATGAAGCGGGGGTTGAACTGCTGGACAGCTGGTTTGCCGGCTATTATCCGGCGCAGGCGCCCGAGTATACGATCGTTGTTTTTGCGGATTCCACCCATCAGACCGGCGAGAGCCTTGCGCCGGTTTTTGCGCGGCTCTGCGAGGGGATTGCGCTCGCGGAGAACTGACCGGCAAGTCCCGCAGGCAGCGCCGAACACGCTGGAACGCGTGCTAAAATGCTCCGGTGACGACAAAAGCCGGCGGCGGATTCTCCTTGACAACATCCGGCCCCAAAACTATAATAAATATGTATGGGCAGCCGGGTTCTGGCGGCCTGCACGGATATTGTGAAAAGCGTTGATGGGGCCCATGACCGAGACTGCCGCTTTCAGAGAGAGAGTTCCAGGCTGAAAGACTCTCACCGGCACAGGTCTGCGCCACCCTTGAGCTCCCGTTAATCCCGGGCGAGGACCGCTGCGTTAAGGCGGGATCGAGTGGCGGCGCTGTGCGCCGCAATTTGGGTGGTACCACGGAGACTCACGGCCTTCGTCCCTTATATCCGGGGCGGAGGCCTATCTTTTTTTGGCCCGCCGCGCAAGATTTGCCGTGAAATATAAGCGAAGGAATACGGTGATAGGTATGAAATGGACAGGACTGAACGAACTGCGGGAATCCTTCCTCTCCTTCTTTGAGAGCAAGGGTCACCTGCGGCTGGACAGCTTTCCGCTGGTTCCGAAGGACGACAACAGCCTGCTGCTGATCAACAGCGGTATGGCCCCGATGAAGAAATGGTTCCTCGCACAGGAGGAGCCGCCCTGCCACCGGGTTTGCACCTGCCAGAAGTGCATCCGCACCCCGGACATCGAACGGGTGGGCATCACCGCCCGCCACGGAACTTTCTTTGAGATGCTGGGCAATTTCAGCTTCCAGAATTATTTCAAGGATGAGGCGATTGCATGGGGCTGGGAGTATCTGACCCGCGTGCTGGAGATCCCTGCCGAAAAGCTGTACATCTCGGTCTACTTTGAGGACGATGAGGCGTATGATATCTGGACCAAGAAGATCGGAATTCCTGAGGATCACATGGTTCGGTTCGGCAAAGAGGACAACTTCTGGGAGCACGGTTCCGGTCCCTGCGGTCCCTGCAGCGAGATCTATTTTGACCGCGGACCCGAGCACGGCTGCGGCAAGCCCGATTGCAAGGTCGGCTGCGACTGCGACCGGTACATGGAGGTCTGGAACCTGGTCTTCAGCCAGTTTGACTCGGACGGCGCGGGCACCTATACCCGGCTGGAGCATCCCAACATCGATACCGGCATGGGCCTTGAGCGTCTGGCCTGCGTGATGCAGGGGGTGGACAACCTGTTCGAGGTTGACACCGTGCGGGCGATCCTCAACCATGTCGAGCGGATCACCGGCAAGAAGTACGGCAAGGACCACAAAACCGATGTTTCGATCCGGGTCATCACCGACCACATCCGCTCGACCGTCTTTATGGTCAGCGACGGCATCCTGCCCTCCAACGAGGGACGCGGCTATGTGCTGCGCCGGCTGCTGCGCCGCGCCGCGCGTCATGGCCGGATGCTGGGGGTAAACCGGCCCTTCCTGGCTGAGCTGTGCGACACCGTGATCCATGAGAACGGCGGCGCCTATCCCGAGCTCGTAGAGCATGCCGACTATATCAAAAAGGTCATCAGCGCCGAGGAGGAGCGGTTCTCCCGCACCATCGACCAGGGCCTTTCGATGCTCAATAACTTGATCGACAGCGTCGCGAAGGCGGCCATTGCCGGCAAGGAGAAGATCCTGTCGGGTGTTGAGGCGTTCAAGCTGCAGGATACCTTCGGATTCCCGCTCGACCTGACCAAGGAGATCGCAGCCGAAGCGGGTATTGAGGTAGACGAGGACACCTTCCGCGCCGAGCTGCAAAAGCAGCGGGAAAAGGCGAGAGAGGACCGCAGAAAGAAGGATATTTCCGGCTGGTCGGGAGATCTGTTCGGCGAGTTGACGGCCGAGCCGACCGTGTTTGTCGGCTATGACCGGCTCGAGGTCGACGCCAAGGTGCTCGCTATCTCGGACGGCACCGAGCTGCTCGATGCGGTCTCAACCGACGACGGGCCCAAAGAGGGGATTCTGGTCGTGCTGGACAAGACCCCGTTTTATGCGGAAGCCGGCGGACAGGTGGGCGATATGGGCTTCCTGACCGCGGCGGGGCTGCGGATCAAGGTAACCGACTGCAAGAAGACCTCCAGGGGATTTTATGTGCATACCTGCACCCTCGAGAGTGGACTGTTGGTGACCGGCGCTGAGCTGGTAGCCAGCGTGAATAAGCCCGTTCGGATGGCGATTGCCCGCAACCATACTGCGGCGCACCTGCTGCAGGCCGCGCTGCGCCAGGTGCTGGGCCTGCATGTGCACCAGGCCGGTTCCTATGAGGACGCGCAGCGGGTGCGGTTTGACTTCACTCACTTTGGCGCCATGACCAAGGAGGAGCTGGATCAGGTCGAGCGGATTGTCAATGAGAAGATCTTTGACGCGCTGCCGGTTGAGACCCGGATCATGTCGGCCAAGGAGGCCAAGGCGCAGGGCGCGATGGCGCTGTTCGGCGAAAAGTATGGGGACGAGGTACGGGTCGTCGGGATTGATGACTTTTCCTCCGAGCTGTGTGGTGGTACCCATGTGAGCAACACCGCGATGCTCGGCGGCTTCAAGATTCTGTCTGAGAGCAGCGCCGCGGCCGGCATCCGCCGAATCGAGGGCGTCACCGGCACCAACCTGCTCGCACTGCTCGATGAGCGGACGAGCGAGTTGGCTGACATCGCCGATAAGCTGAAGGTTGGCAATATCTCCGATCTGCCGGTGCGGATTGCGGCGCTCAGCGCCGAGCTCAAGGATCTGCGCAGCCAGCTGGATAAAGCCAAGGCGGCGGCCGCGAACCAGAAGGTTGAGGGCCTGTTCCAGAGTGCCAAGGAGGTTGACGGGCTCAAGATCTTTACCGCTTACTTCGGGGGAACCGGAGCGGACAGTCTGCGCGGGATGGCGGAAAAGATCCGCGATCAGGTGCCTACCGGCATCACCGTGCTCTGCGGCGAGAACGAGGGCAAGGTCAGCATGGCCGTCTCGGTGGGTCGTGAGGCGATTGCCCGCGGCATTAAGGCCGGTGCGCTGGCAAAGCTTGCCTCGGCAATTACCGGCGGCAACGGCGGCGGCAAGCCTGATTTCGCGATGGCGGGTGTGCGGGATGCCACCAAGGTGGACGAAGCGCTCGCCGCGGTGCCTGAGCTGGCCCGCAGCCTGATGAAGTAAAAAACGGCCGAAAGGCCGCCGGAAAGGAGACAACAAGGATGGAAGATTGTCTGTTCTGCAAGATCGCGGCGGGAGAGATCCCCTCAAACAAACTGTTTGAGGATGATCAGATCCTCGCGTTCTACGACATCGACCCGCAGGCGCCGTTTCATTTTCTGGTGATTCCCAAAAAGCATTATCCGTCAGCGGCGGCTCTGACCGAAGAGGATGCCCCGCTGCTGGGACATATCTTCGCGGTCATCGCCGATCTGTGCGCGAAAAACGGCTGTGAAAACGGTTATCGTGTCGTGACCAATGTCGGAGAGGACGGCGGTCAGAGCGTGCAGCACCTGCATTTTCATGTTCTGGCAAAGCGTAGCCTGAAATGGCCTCCGGGCTGATTGAACTGCAAGAACCGGGCAGTATGCCTGGGCTGTGAGACCTGCCGTCCGCAGATTGTGGCGGCAACTGTGAAGGAGAGTAGACCAACATGGAAAAAACCTATACGCTGAAGGTCGCCGGGCTGACCCGGGAACTTCCGATCTGCAAGGCCAGCGAAAAGATGTCGATTGCCGCATTTGTCATGTTCAACGATGTTGAACTGACGATCGCCTGCGCGCGGGATCTGCTGGCCAAGGTGCCGGAATTTGACGTTATCGTGACCGCAGAGGCCAAGGGTATCCCTCTCGCTTATGAGATGGCCCGTCAGAGCGGAAAACCTTACATTCCTGCCCGCAAAGGTGCAAAGCTTTACATGTCGGAGCCGATCATCGTCGAGGACCGTTCGATTACCACCGAGGCACAGCAGCGGCTGGTCATCGATAAAAAGGACCTTCTGAGCATGGATGGCAAGCGGATCCTGATCGTCGACGACGTGATCAGCACCGGTGGCTCGCTGCACGCGCTCGAGACGCTGGTCGGCTACAGCAAGGGCACGGTGGTCGGCCGGGCTGCGGTGCTCGCCGAGGGCGATGCCGCACAGCGCACCGACATCATCTTCCTTGAAGAGCTGCCTTTGTTTTTTCACGATTAAGTGAAGCGTCCGCTCTTTCTTTTCGGGGCCGTTTGGCTGATGGCCCAACTTTTCTGTACCCATTTTGCAAACAAACTGCCGTTGTGGGCCCTCGTGGCCCTCGCGGCAGTTTTTCTGTTGCCGGTACTGCCCGGCGCATTGCGGCGAACGCCGAATGGAGTTCGGATCGCAGTATTCTGCGCTGCGGCGGCACTTGCATTTCTCTGGAACGCAGGCTGGCGGATGTGGGTACTCGAGCCGGCAAGCGCGCGGGCGGGCAGTACCGTTCAAACGCAGGCCGTTGTGACACGGGTCTATGAAGCGGACGAGAATGGCCTGGCGCAGACCGATCTCAAACTGCTTGAGATCGATGGCAAGCGACAGCTGCTGCCGGTTACGGTACGCGCTTACGGGATGCCGCTGTTTGAGCCGGGCGATCTGCTGGAAGCAGAACTTGCACTCTCGGACGCGGACCCGACCTATGACTACGGTAAAGGCGTTTTCCTTGACGCCTCTTTGACCTCTGATCCGGAACGGATCGGTCGTTCTCACCATCCGATTTACTTCTTTGCCCGGTTGCAGCGTCAGCTGAGTTTGAAATTGCAGGGGCGGTTTGTGCCGCAGATTGGCAGCGTCGCCGCGGCGGTCTGCGTCGGAGATCGCGGAGGGATACCGGACAGAATTCAGGAGAATTATCGGTATGCCGGGGTTTCCCATCTGCTGGTGGTCAGCGGTCTGCATCTGAGCCTTGTCACCGGTGCAATCGGCGCGCTGCTGCCGCGCCGGCGGATCATTCGCAGTTTGTTGATGCTTGCGGCGGTACTTGCCTTTATGGCGCTGACCGGTTTTACCGCATCGGTCGTGCGTGCAGGGGTAATGGCGATTTTTGTCTGCCTTGCGCCGCTGCTCAGCGAATCAGCTGACTCGTTGACCTCACTCAGCGCCGCGGTGGTGTTGTTGACCGGATACAATCCGGCCTGTGCTGCCGATGCGGGTTTGCTGCTCTCGGTCAGCGCGACCCTCGGCATTTTGCTCGCAAACAGCCAGTTTGAGGTTTGGCGCGAGCAGCGGGCGGAGCAAAAGAAGCACATTTCAAAAGAGAAAAGGGAATGTGGCCGCCGCAGAGAACGGGTGTTACTCTACCTCGCAAACGCGGTCTTCCTGTCGGCTGCTGCTGCTCTCGCCACCATGCCGGTACTGGTTGCGATTGGCGGGGAGATCTCGCTCTTTTCAGTCATAACCAACCTCATCGCGGTGCCGCTGATCACCCCGGTGCTGATCTTTGGTCTGTTGACGGCGCTCACCCTCGGTGTTCCGCTGTTGACCGTTCCAAGCCGGGTCTTCGCAATACTCTGCGGCGGATTGATCCGGCTGCTCAACCTGCTGACCGGCTGGATCGCCGATCTCCCGTTCGGGGTGGTACATCTGCAGGGATTTTACCCGCTGGTCGTGGTGCTCGCTGCCCTTGGCCTTGTCGTACTGGTTATCCGCCTGCCTGCAGGGCGCCTGCGGCGGTGGACAGCGGTTCTCTCCTCGGCGCTGCTGCTGTGTGCGGTGGCCCTCGGCGTGCTGCTCGACGCCGGAACGGTGCGCGTCGCGCTGGTTGGTTATACCCAGCAGCCGGCGGTGGTGATCACCCGGGAAAAGACGGCTGCGATTCTCTGGCGCGGTGGGGAAACGAACCTCGACGCGGTGGAGCATTATCTCGTGTCCGAGGGAATTGACGCGGTCACCCTGTTGGTCAACTGCGTCGCCGACGAGCGGGAACGGGAACTGGATGAGCGGTTTGCACCACAGGTTTACTGTGACGCTGAGGAAGATGTTGTGGTCGGCGTTACATTTGAGCCGATTGATGGTATAATGGTATCGGTTCGCCGGCAGGCAGAAGGAATTCTTTTCCCCATCACGGTTGAGGGGCTGTCGCTCTGCTGTGCAACCGGCAAGACCGACCTCGGTGGAGAGCCGGTCGAGGTCTTTCTCGCGGGCACCCAACAGCCGGATGGACTTGTGGCAGAACGGGTATTGGTCGGCGGCCGGGAAGCCGCTTGGGTTTCCGAGAGTGAAATTAAGACGCAGCGGGGCGAACTGCCCACGGTCTGGATTCGGCCGGGCGTTTCTATGAAGATCACGGGGGTGGGTTGATGGCAATACTGGATCTTGAGGGGTTGGGGCAGATGATTGCGGCCAAAAAGACCGCGCCGGTCTATCTGCTTTTCTCCTCGGATGAATATCTGCTCTCTGCTTCCGCAGGCCGCCTGTTCGGACTGCTCGCAGAGGAGGGGGAGCAGCCGACCGTCATCCCCGGCCCACAGCCTGATATGGGGCAGGTGGTCGCGGCGGCGGGGGCGATCTCGCTGTTTGGCACCAAACGGCTGGTCTATCTGAATCGGATCGAGCCGACGACAATGAAGGCGGAAGACGTTAAACTGTTGGCTGAATTGATGGCAGAGGCGGAGAATGCGGTGTTGGTGCTGACCATGCTCATCAAGGAGCCCGAGCGCAAAAAACAGGGCGCGAATCGCTCGCCGGTGCCGGCTGCGGCAAAGCCGCTGCTCGCCGCAGCGGAAAAAATGGGGGTCGCCGCACAGCTTGAACGTCCGGACGAGGCCTATGCCACGCGTTTTGTCTGCCGCAAGGCCAAAGCGCTGGGGGCAGAGTTCGAGCCGTCGGCCGCCCAGCAGCTGGTGCGCCGGTGCGGCATCGACCTGTTCCTGCTCTCGGGTGAAGTGGAAAAACTAGCCGCTGCGAGCGGGTACGGCCGCATTACATCACAGGAGATTCTCACGCTTTCCCCGCGCAGCGTTGAAGCGGATGTCTTTGAGATGGTGCGGCTGCTGCTCTCGGGCCGTGGCAGGGATGCGCTGTCCCGGCTCAACGAACTGCTCTACCTGCAAAACCCGCCGATCGCGATTGCGGCGGCGATGTATGGCAGCTTTGTGGATATGGTGCGGGTGCGGGCCGCAGCTGACCGCGGTATCGGCTACCAGCAGGCATTTCGGGAGATGGGCAACAAGGGCAGCGACTACCGGTACAAAAAAAGCCTTGAGACGGCGCGTGGCTTTTCCAATGCCCAGCTTGCCGCCTTTCTCGAGATTCTTGACCGGCTGGACCGGAAATTAAAGGGGAGCGCCGTAGACAAAAACACCCTGTTGCAGATGGCGCTGGGTGAGATTCTGCTGGTGGTCAGAGGAGACAGAACGCATGCGAATTCGTGAACTGCTGATCGTTGAGGGAAAATATGACGCGGCGAAGCTGTCGGGGCTGGTGGATGGCTTGATCCTCACCACCGGCGGCTTTTCCATCTATCGCGACCGCGAAAAACGGGAACTGATCAAAGAGATGGGGAAAAAGCGTGGCATCATTATCCTGACCGATTCCGACGCGGCGGGCTTTCAGCTGCGTCATTATATCCAGAACTTTGCCAAGGGTGCAAAGATCAAAAACGCCTATATCCCCGCAATTCCGGGCAAGGAAAAGCGGAAGGAGAAGCCGTCCAAAGAAGGAACCCTCGGAGTTGAGGGGGTGCCGGCGGAGGTGCTGATTGCCGCGCTGCGCCGCGCCGGCGCGACCGAGGAGGCGCCCCGCAGCGGACGGCGGCTGACCTATACCGACCTTTATCAGCTGGGCATCTCAGGCACCCCCGGAAGCGCCGAGCGTCGGCGCGCGCTGCTGCGGCTGATCGGATTGCCGCTGCGGCTGTCCAAAAAGGCGCTGCTCGAGACGCTGGACGCCGGTTATACTTACGAGGAACTCGAGGCGATCTGTGCCCGCAAACCGGTCTTGCTGTGGGATTTTCACGGCACCCTGACTCTGCCCGCCGACGATTGGTTTGACGCGCTCTGGGAACGGCTGCCGCATGACCGGCTCGAACGGGAGGCGCTGCGCGCACGGTTTCACCATGTCTGTATGCCCTGGTGGACAATGCCGGGCCAGCATACCCCGACCGGAAAAGACTGGTGGAATTATGTGCAGGACGGATTTACCAGGCTGCTCTCCGGCTGCGGCTATACCGACGCCGAGGTGCGCGGGGCGGTGGGAGCGTTGCGGGGGATGGTAACCGACCCCGCGCGGCATCAGCTCTACCCGGATGCGATTTCCACCCTTGCCGAACTGCAGCGGCGAGGGTACCAGAATATTTTGGTTTCAAATAACTTCCCCGAACTCTGGCAGGTGGCGAAGGCGCTCGGCCTTGCCCCTTATTTCAGCGGCCAGATCGTCTCCGGCGCGGTTGGATGGGATAAACCCAGCCCGGAGATCTTCCGCCTCGCGCTCGCGGCAGCGGGCAACCCCGCCGAGGCGATCATGATTGGGGACAACCCGATCGACGATGTGCAGGGCGCGCTGGCGGTGGGGCTGCGGGCGATCCAGGTACATCCGCACCGGGTCTCCGAACAGGCTGAGGCCCGCTGTGAAACGCTGGCGCAGCTGCTCGATTTGTTGAGGTGAGAAGATGACCGAAAAGAGATGCTCGGACAATAGCGCCTTCTGTTGTCCGGTCTGCGGTCAGCCGCTGCTGCGACAGGAGCGCTTGCTGCGCTGCGCTACCGGCCACAGCTTTGATCTCGCATCGCAGGGATATGTCAACCTGCTCGCTGCAAACCGCAAGCATGCGGCTTTGCCGGGGGATGATAAGGGGATGGTGGCGGCCCGGCGTGCATTTTTGCGAGCAGGGTGGTATCAGCCGTTTAGCGATGCGCTCAACCGGCTTGCGGCACAGGCGGTTGCAACAGCACCGCAGCCCTTCTTATTAGATGCCGGTTGCGGCGAGGGGTACTATACCGGCCGGCTTGCCCAGGCGCTGGGACATCAGGTGCGGATTGCCGCGTTCGATATCTCCAAGAGCGCGGTGCAGGCTGCGGCGAAAAGCTGTCCCACCGTTGAATTTGCGGTGGCGAGCGCGTTTGCCATTCCGGTTGAAAACTATAAAGTTGACTGCCTTGTCAATATTTTTGCGCCGATGGCGCAGCGGGAATTTGCCCGGGTACTGCGCCCCGGCGGACAAATGATTTACGCAGTCCCCGGCCCGCGCCATCTGTTTGGGCTCAAAGAGATCCTCTACGACACGCCCTATGAGAATCCGGTACGGCAGGTGGAGTATGAGGGCTTTCGCTTCCTTTCCCGGGTACCGGTACAAACGCGCTGTACGCTGGTTTCGCAGCAGGAGATGCAGGCGCTCTTTGCGATGACCCCGTATTACTGGAAAACCCCGCGCGAGGGCGCGCAGCGGCTGGCACAATGCAGCCAGCTTACAACTGAACTTGAATTTGACTTCTTGATCTATGAGAGAGTCTGAGTGGATTGTACAAGCCGAAAAAGAAAAGGCGCATTTTGAAATTTACGGGTTTCAAAATGCGCCTTTTGGCGTCTAAGTACGAATTTGGGTTATTGCAATGCTAATCTTAACCCTCTTTCCAACATTCTGAGGGTGATAATCAGAATGACCAGATAAATTATAGCGCTGGAGGCTGCACAGACGGAAAGCATGTCGTTTGCGCTCTCTGGTGTGCCTGCCACCATGATCAAGGTGTTTTGCAAGGTGAGAATAGAGACCAGCGCGTCGATAAAGGCAATCGCCCGCAGCTGTAAAACAAGCACATTTTCATGATTCCTGCGTAGATGAAGCGATGCAGTAGTGACCTTTGTAAAGGTATAGGTGGCCATTGCAATGGCGGGGATAAGCCCAATTTCCACAGGCTTTTTGAGCAATACCATCATCGAGATGGGGAGGATCAAAGAGAGATCCAGAATAAATAGCAAAATGGAGCTGAGAACAAAACTTCTGTGTCGGTAAAATGACTGTACAGACGCAGGTCTGCGGCGATTTCTTTTTTCTGTTATCAACACTATGCCGCGCACGACCATGAGCAGGAAATAGAAGACCCCGATTCCGCCATGCCAGATTGACCCAAAACGGAAAAACACATATCCGTGATAGAAAGCAAAACAGGCCGTGCAGCCAAAAGATACCGCGGCGGCCGTCAGCGTGCGAAAGGTATCGTCTTCCCGCCACATCGCGGGGAACTGCCTGATTACATTACTCATCATGGTCAAGATTTTTCGGCCGCACACAGGCCTCGATGATCTGGGAGATCGTTTCCACCGTATCCGCACAGTCCTGCATCAGCCAGGTTTTGACAATAGCGGTAATTCCCTCGATATAATAACAAATGTAGTAGGGACGGTGTGCGGCGGGGATCTCGAACCGCTCCAAAACAGGTCCCAAAATCTGCTGTTTCAGCTCGTTGTACCGGGTATCGGTACGCATGCCGACCGGATTGCGAAATGCGGCGCGATAGATCTTTTTATTGTCTTTGATAAAGCGGAGATAGGGCAGAAGATACTTCTGTGTAACCCAGACCAGATCCTCGTGTGCATGGTGGTGAAGTTCGCTGGGCATATCCAGATCTTTCTGGGGAAAATAGGAGAGAAAACGCTGATTGATCATCTCCAGCGTTTCATTCAGCAGATCGGCAATGGTCTCATAATGCAGATAGAAGGTAGAGCGATTTACCCCAGCTTGATGGCAGATCTCCTTTACGGTGATATATTCCAGATCCTTCTTTGCCAACAGCGCAATGAGGGCTTCATCCATTCGCTGCGCGGTATTGAAATATTTGCTCTCGAACCGATTCAACTGCCGATCTCCTCTCTGATTTTATTCTGCTGATTCACTGATTTCCCGTGCAAGCTGCATAATTTCAAAAGCATATTTCTCTTTTCCAGCCCGCAGGATCTTCTTATAAAGGGGATAGTTTAGTCCGATGCCGATGATACCCAGAATCCCAAGAAGAATTCCGCATCCGGTCGCAAAAAAACTGCCGCTGCCGATCACCTGCATTGAAAGGCACATTCCAAGGCCGAGCAGCAGAATCATCAGGATACCGAAGCTGTACGCAAAGATGTTTGCAGGGCTTTTCGCTTTTCGATCAAGCTTTTTCAGGGCGACAATTCGGGAAG
>CALXBG010000070.1 GCA_944386485.1 uncultured Pygmaiobacter sp.
GCTGCGGGCCGTCGAGGATCATCTGGTCGCCGGTGTAGGCGTGAACGGTGGTCATGATGCCGGAAACGATGGGATACGCCTTGTTCAGGGTGTCGGCCATCGGAGCCAGGCAGTTGGTGGTGCAGGAAGCAGCGGAGATGACCTGATCGTCCTTGGTCAGGGTCTTCTCGTTGACGCTGTAGACGATGGTCTTCAGGTCATTGCCAGCGGGCGCGGAGATAACAACCTTCTTGGCGCCGGCGGCGATGTGAGCCATCGACTTCTCCTTGCTGGTGTAGAAACCGGTGCACTCGAGAACAACGTCGATGCCCAGCTCGCCCCAGGGGCAGTCCTTGGCGTCCTTGATGGCATAGATCTTGATCTCCTTGCCGTCGACGATGATGGAGTCGTCGGTGGAGTCAACGGTGTGCTTGTTCTCGCCGATCTTGCCCAGGAAGCTGCCCTGAGCGGTGTCGTACTTGAGCAGATGCGCCAGCATCTTGGGGCTGGTCAGGTCGTTGATCGCAACGACCTCATAGCCCTCCGCCTCAAACATCTGACGGAAAGCCAGACGGCCGATACGGCCAAAGCCATTAATCGCAACTTTAACTGCCATGATAAACAACATCCTCCTTAAGATTTGGATTTAACTCTATTCTATACCACTTCCCGAAAAACTACAAGAGCTTTGACAAAAATTTAACGGCATTTCGGGGATAATTTTTTCTCTTTTCGGGAATAAGCTTTCTTTTTGGCGGCAGGATAGCAATCAGCGGCGGGCGGCAACGCTTTTCTCCTTCAAACTTCTTTACAACCAGCCCGTGCCCCCTTATAATTTAAGGGAGAATCTGTCGATTTTTGTCGAAAACAGACCGGGACAGGGGATGGAGTGAGATGAAGATGGAACTGGATGCGCTTGATTTTCCGGCCATCCTGTTGGCGGAGGATTTTTCGGTGCTGCACCTCAACCCGCCGGCGCGTCAAACGGCGCCGGCGCTGGAGCACCAGCCGCTGGCAGTACGCGAGTTGTTGGGCGCACAGCCCGGTCTGACAGCGCTGCTGCGCGCGGGCCAGCCGGTCAGCCTGCCGCTGCTTTCGGACGGGTTTAACGCCCGGCCGCAGACCCTTTCGATCTTTCCACGGCAGGAGGGGTACTGGGGGGCCATCTCGGTCTGCCGGGAGCCCAGTGTGCTCGCCCCCAACCTGACCGCCCGGCTGCGGGAACCGATCAGCGAAATCTTTGCGACCCTGCCGCTACTTGCAAAACAGATCGAACCGGGACAGGATCCCGCGATTCTATTGCAGCTCAACCGGTACTGCTACCGGATGCTGCGGGACACCAGTCTGTTATCCCAGCTCTCCCGCATCTCCTGTTCCCTCTTCGCCCAGGGGGAGATCTGCGACCTCTTTGCGCTGACCGACAGCGTCTGCCACGCCGCACAAGAACTGCTGCTGCCCGGTCAGCCGCCCTTGATCTGGAATCCAGCAGAACACCTGGAACTGCCGGTCCGTTGCAGCGGCGACCTGCTGGCAACGATGCTCGGCGCGCTGATTTCCAATGCGCTGCGGTTCACCCGTGACGATAACCGAATTGAGGTCAGTCTGACCGCGCTGGCCGGCCGGGCGCTGCTGCGGGTAAGAGACCAAGGGACTGGCATCCGGCCCGAGGTATTGCCCCACATCTTCGCCCCCTTCTTTTCAGCCGACCCCTATCAGTCGGGCGCACCCGCACCGGGCTGCGGGCTGGGGCTTGCCTTTGTGCAGGCGCTTGCCGGCCGGATGGGCGGTACCGTTTCGGTCGAGAGCGTCTTCGGTGAGGGTTCCCTCTTCGCGGTTACCCTGCCGCTGGCTGACCCGGCACAAAGCGCGGTGTTACGCAGCGCGACCTCTGATTACCTGCTCAACCGATATTCGCCGATCTTCCTTCAGCTGGCAGATTTTTGCCGGCTGCCCGACCCCTGCTGAGGGCCGATCATAATAAATAGAAAAGGACCGGGGCAGATTGCCCCGGTCCTTCTTTTTTATCCGCGCGATTCTTCCTGATGCTGTTTTTTTCCTTTGCCCTTTTCCTTCTCGTCCTCGCTGGTCAGCAGCCCCAACAACTGCCGGGCAACCAGGAGATCGGCATAGCTCTGCAGCGCCAGTTCCAGCGCACCGCGAGCAAGCGCCTCTCTATCCGCCGTCTGCGGCAGCCGGTCTGCCGCCCGCTGCAGCGCGCAGTCAAGCTGTTCGAGATACCGCCGGTAAAAGGCGGGCGGATCCGCCGCGTCGGGCTGCTGCGCGAGCAAAGCCCCGATGTCGGCCATCGGCAATACCTGTTTGAGCTGGCACAATGCGGTCAGGATTGCCAGATGCTGTCGCTGATACCGCTTGCCGACCGGCCGGGGCAGCAGCCCGCTCTTGATATAGTTATTGATCATTGCGCCGGTGAGCGCATCATCCGCCTGCGGCAGCTGGCGCTGCATATATTCCAGCATCTGATCCTTATACAGATCCAGATCCGGCAGGCTGTCATAGTCCACCGGCCGCCACTCGGCCAGCAGCCGGCGCAGCTGTTCCAGTTCCTCCATCCCATCTCCCCCTTTTGGTCTTATGCCGTCGGGTCAATGCCGCCCACATAGGGATTCTCGGGATCATAGGCAGCATGGGTGATCAGGTATTCCAGCCAGGCCATATAACCCTCCTTACTCAGATGCAGCCCGTCTCCCGCAGCATAGGCGGCATTCAGCCCGTCCTCGGTGCACAGGCTCTCATCCAGCGCAAGGTACCAGCAGCCCTTCTCCTCGGCGAGCGCTTTAAGCCGCTCGTTGACCCGGGCGATCCGCTCAGCCGACAGGCCGGCATGGCTCTCATCCGTCGCCGCTGGGGTGAGGATCGACTGGATATAGATCACCGAATCGGGCAGCCGGCTCTGGAGATCATCGATAAATTTGCCATAGGATTCGATCAGCGTATCCTCGACATAATCCCCCTCGACCACCAGCGCGTTGGCGCCGAACATCAGGTAGAGCTTGGAGGGATTCGCCTCGACGATCCGCTCGAGCGGGTCATACAGCGTACCGTCGTCTTCCTTCCACTGCACACCGCCGGTGGGTGGGGTCGCGCCGATCGAGGCGATGACATTGGTATCAGGCAGCGCTGCGGCGGCCTTGTAGTCATTCCAGCCGACGGTGATCGAGTCGCCGATAAAGGCGGCGTCGGCAAAATAGCTCAACTCAACCCGGCCCAGCTCGGGCAGTACGATCCCGTCGCTTACTGTGCCGGAAGAGCCGCTGTCCTCCGTCTGCGAAGAGGAGATCTGAGAGCTGGAAGAGCCGATTTGGCTCTGGCTTTGCGAATCTTCGCCGGCGCCCCCGATCGCCTCGATAATCCAGGTAATCACCGCCGCCAGCCCCATCAGGAAGAGAAGCAGCAGCACAAAAAAGCAGGCCCGCTGGAAGCTGCGCCGTCTACGCCGGCGCAGCGCCTCGGCGCGGGAATATTTGCGGTAATCCAAAAAAATCAACTCCGGTTTTGCATCCTCGCCGGCTCGCTGAATGCGACGCGGCGGCTATGTTTTTTATTGTACCACAGATTGATGGGAATTGTCTCATCTAAAATGCGAAATTTTTTCAGCTGGTTTTCCTCACCAGCCGCAAGCAAAAAAAGCGGGAGCAAAGGCGCGGTGACGCAAGAAAACGACGCCGTAAAAAGGTCAATTTTGATGCGGGTACAAGGCAAAGGGCCGAAGGCACCCTCTGTGGTTGTCGAGGCACTTTAACGAAGTAGCCGCGCAAAAGTGACCTTTTTACGGTGCATGCAGTTCTGCCCCGGAATTTTGGATGGAGAAAGTATGAAAAATAGCCCCTTAAGCCTTGGTGGCTGAGGGGCTGTTTTGAATGCTTTATACGCCAAAATTCTATGGCAACACCGTCGTTTTCTTACGCCACCGCGCCTAACTCCCGCTTTTTATCATTCAGTTGTCTGTGCCGGGACCGGAGAACCGCCGACATAGGTCGCCGCAGCGTTATAGGCGGTGTGCTTGGAGAGGTAATCCAGCCAGGCGTCGTACGCCTCCGGCTTGATGTGGATTCCGTCCGGCTGGGCGATATCCCAGTTGAGCACCCCGTTCTTGCACAGGAAGGACTGCAGGTCGAGGTAGTGGCAGCCCTTTTCAAATGCGAGGACGGCCAGACGGTCATTGACCCGGTTAATCCGCTCGGGGTTCAGCCCGGGCTTTTCCGCGGTGGCCTCGGCCGTGGGAATCAGAATCGACTGGATATAGATCTCACAGCCGGGAATCCGGGTGCCCAGATCGTCGATGAACCTGCCGTAATCTTCAATCAGCTTGTCCTCGACGTAATCTCCCTCGCCGACCAGCGTATTGGTGCCGAACATAATATAGACCTTCTTAGGCACCGTGTCGGCGATCGCCTGCATCGGGTCATACATCTGCTTGGTGTCCGGGTCTTTCCAGAGCATGCCGTCCACCGGCGGACGCGCACCGATCTCGGCGACGACCTTCGCGTTGGGCAGTTTGGTCATGGTCCGGTACGAATCCCATCCGGTGGTAATCGAATCGCCCACAAAGGTCGCATCGTCAAAATAGGAAAGGTCGACCTGCCCGTTCTCCGGCAGCGCATACAGCCGCCGGTCGGGGGTGATGGGTTCAAAGACATTGATCGTCCGCTCAACCGAGCCCGCCGCATAGGGCAACTGCTGCCCATCGCCGCTTTGGGTCTGAGAACTGGTGCTCTGGGTGCTGGAATCCTCTGCCGGCGTCGAATCGGACGTTGTCTGCGAAGGCTCGAGCAGGCCGGTCAGCCGCACCGCCAGGAACGCGGTGCCGCCGAGCAGCACGGCAATGAGCAATATAAGGACACAACGCTGCAGATTTCTGCGCCGCCGTTTTCTTTTTGTTTGCGCTCTGAACTCACGATAGCTGGACAAGTTATCATCTCCATAGGCGCCATGCCTGTTAATCTTGTGTTGATCGCGCGCCCGACCGGCGCGCCCTGTTCCTATGATACCCCACAAGGGGCGAAACTTCAATCCGAAAACCGTGGAAAAATCTGTCGATGGGAAGATTCAACCAGTCAGCGGATTCGCTGCTGCACCGCTGCAAAATCCGGCATGGTGCGGTAAAAGTGGCCGGCAATAACCTCCATCAGCCGGTAATCCTCCTCGGAATCGATGTCCAGAATCCCGGAATCCAGCATCTGGTAGATGCCGCATTTGCCATCCCAGAGGATGCCGGTCTGGTTCTCGGCCAGAAAATCCCGGCGGAAGACATAGATGCTGGCGTTGAGATCGTAGATCGCCGGCGCCTGCTGGCGGGCGGTATAGGGGCTCTCGATCACCTTCTCAACGTGGTCTCCCACCACCTTGACCATATTGAAATAGGGGTTGCGCCGCGCCTCGGCCACGCTGAAGACCAGGTCAAGGTCCTCCCGCGCCTCGGCCGCCGCAAACGCGCCGGCGACATCCTGTGCGCGGCGGATCGGGCTGGTGATGTCCAGATCGATCAGATGGTCATACCGCGCGCCGGTGCGCTGCTCCATCACGGCGAGGGTCTGTTGGAAAACCGCCATCTTGGGCACCGTGTCCCCGCACAGCGCCTCGGGCCGCTCGACCTGCGCGACCTCGGGGTACTTGTCGGCCACCAGCTTTTGCAGCTCGGGCGAATCGGTGTTCAGCGCAACCTCGATTGCAAGATCAGGCCGCTGCTCCCGGAAAAGCTCCGCCGCGGCCAACGTATAATACACCAGCGGTTTGCCGCAGAAGACCTTGAGATTCTTGTTGCGAAATCCCTTGCTGCCTGCCCGTCCGCAGACGGTGATCAATACCCGTTTCATTCCGTTCCTCCCCCTGCCGGAGGCTCTAACCCAACAACGCCCCGGCGACAAAAAAACTTACAGCTGTCGAATATTTTTTTACAGCGGTTGTCCCAGCGTGAGCCGCAGCACCCGCAGCGCCATCTCGGGCGGGTTGGCGCTCTCCTCCCGCTTGCCCTGTGCAAAATCGAGGAAATCGTCCATCTCCCGCAGATACCGCTCGTTGACCGGCTCTTCATAATGCAGCACGCTGCCGTCCGCCCGCGTCAGGGTTCCCGCACCAAAATCTGCGATGATCGTTCCCTGCTGGACAAAGCACTCGGCGGTACGCCGGTAGCTGCGGCCGAAGTAATCAAGATGAATCTCGGCGAGCATTTCGGGATACCGCGCGATGTAGACCGAGAGATCGTCACTGGTGACCTCGAGATCGGAATAGGTCCCCTTGAAGTTATAGCTCTCAAGCGGAAACCCGAACAGGTCGACCAGATAATCCCACTCGTGGATCAGGTCGATGGTCACCCCGCCGCCCATCTCCCGTCGGGCGGAATAAACCTTGCGGTAATCCACCCCCGGCCGCCAGTCAGGCAGGTAGCTCGAGCAGATCAGCCGGGTGGAATAAACCCGCTGATCCGCAAGTTCCTCCTTGAGCGCGAGGAAGGCCCCGCAGTACCGCATTGGCGCGGCGATCTGTGCCCGCCGGCCGATCAGACCCGCTTCTTCAAGGGTATGTATTCCGTCGTCAAAGAGCGGCTTTTCGATAAACAGGGTGTCTGCCTTTTCCCCAAGTGATTGAATCGTCTCAAGGTGCAGATTGGTGGGATTTGTGATAAACAAAAGGTCATAATGTCCTAATTTATCACTATTTGTATATTGACGGTCGAGCAATGCCGCCGTCTCGGCGGGCAGCGGCCGGTCGGAGGAACGCAGCGCGTCCACCGCGATCGGCAGTCCCCGCGCGGCGCAGCGATCGTGCAGGTTTTTCAGATGCCTCGTTCCAATCGAGCCGAGGCCGACAAACAACGCTCTCACTACTCTGCGCTCCTCTCAATCTCATCGATCACCCCGAGGGTGGCAAGATCCTCAGCAAAGCCGTAACGGGCAGTCTCCTCCCCCCGCAGGCAGGCGAGGAATTCGGCCAGCTCATCGACGTAGGCATTCTCGACGATGTTGTCGCTGTAACGGGGGTCCTGCTCCACCGTCTGGTAGGTGGTGACGGTGCGCTTCTCCCCGCTGTCGTGGTCAAAATCATAGAGCTCTCTGGGATTGCCCTCCCAGAACAGATGCAGCCCCTCGCCGAAGACCTCAAAGCTGCGTACCGCCTTGGGACAGACGACGTCGACCGCCAGCTGACCCCGCACCCCGTTCTCGTGGGTCAGGGTGACCAGCCATCGGTCGGGGTAGGGCAGCTCGAGATTGCTGAGTTTGTCGGCGACCGCAAAGACGGAGCGGACCGGTCCGAAGGCGTCGAGCAGCCAGGGCAGCTCGATGCCGAAGATCTCGCGGCAGCCGCCGGTACGAGAATCCCCGACAAAGAAATTCTTATAGTTTTCCCAGGGGTGCCAATCGGGCAGATACTGGCCGATGTGATAGAGATAGCTGACAGGGCGGTCAAACTGCCGCACCCGATCGGCGATGTACCTTGTCTCGCCGCGGTAGAGCATGGTGCTCGAGAGGAAGAGCAGCACCCCTTTTTCCTCCGCCTTTTTCATATTCTCCCGGTAACCGTCGGCGACGAGGTTGAGCTCGGTAAAGACCGGCAGGCCCGCATCGAGCAGCTCGCTGATGATCGCAGCGTGAGAGAGCGGCGCGGTACAGACCAGCGCGGCAGTAAAACGGCGGGCCGAGACGGCGGCCTTGATGCTCTCAAACGCCGTAATGCCGAGGGTTTCGGCCTCGGCGCGGCGGGCGGGCGCGGCGTCTACCCCGCAGATGACCGCGTCGGGTGCAAGACCGCGCATCAGCCGCGCGCGGCGCTTGCCCATGCTGCCAAGGCCCACAATCAGAAATTCCATAACCCATTCTCCTCAAAGAAAGCGCTCTGCCCGCCGCGGGACAGGGCGAAGTTTTCTTCGGCCCACATCTGCCGCGCCGGGCATTTGCTGTGTTTTAATTTTCTTCCTCGTCCTCCCGCTCGGCAGCGGAGGGTGCATCCCAAAACTCCTTTGGCCGGTGGGCGAGATCGCTGTCCAAAAAGGCGGCGAGCAGGCTGACAATCCGGCCGCTGGTATCCCCGCCGTTATAGGGACTGCGGCTGTTTTTGCAGCCCAGCGCAAAGGCCGGCGAGAGGGCGACCCGCAGCGTACGGGTGATCTCTTCGGTTCCGGTGCCGCAGTCGAGGATCGAGCGGCAGCGCAGCCGTCCCTTCTGCCGGTCCCCGATGTTGACCGTCGGTTTCTGGAAGCTGGGCGCCTCGACCACCCCGGAGGAGGAATTGCCCACCACCGCGGCGCAGTATTTCATCGCCGACAGATAGCCCTGTGCCCCCATCGAGGTATAGGCGACGGCATTTTCCCGCCGCGCGACATAGTCGTCGAGCAGCCGGTTGATGACCTCGCCCCCCGCGTCGGCGTTCGCCTTGGTAAAGATCAGCCCGAGGTCGGGGAACCTGTCAAGCGCGGCCAGCAGCGCGCCGACCTCCGCTGCCGGATCTCCGCCGAGGGTGACCGGATGATAGGTAATGAGCAGGTAGGGCCGCTCAAAATCAAAATGGAACCGCTCTGCCAGCGCCGCGGGGTCGAGCAGCCGCATCGTGCGGATGTTCTCATCCCCAAGCCCGCCGACATTAAAGACCCGCCGCGGCTCCTCCCCCATCCGGATGATTCGGGCGGCGTAGGTCGCGCAGGAGGGAAAATGCACCGAGGCCATCTTGGTGATCGAATGGCGGAAAAACTCATCCGCCGCGCCGGCGGTCACATCCCCGCCGCTGATGTGGGCCAGCGGAATCCGCAGCACCGCCGCGGCGGTCGCGGCGGCAAAGATCTCGTACCGGTCGCCCAGCACCAACACGCAGTCGGGCCTCGAAGCCGCAAAGTAATCGGCAAACAGGCTCACCGCGTCGGCAATCGTATGGCAGGTGCCAAGGTTGGTCGAGGGGTGATTCAGAATTGGGATGCGTGCGGCGATCGGCATCCCCTGTGCCTCGATCTCGGTCACGGTGTTGCCGTACCGCTCGGACAGGTGCGCCCCGGTCACCACCAGCTCGAGGGCGAGTTCGTCGCTCTTTTGCAGTTTCTCGCAGACCGGCCGCAGCAGCCCGTATTCCGCCCGGGTGCCGGTGACGACGGCGACCCGCTTCTTCGCCCCGCTCACAGTTCGATCATCTCGTCCTCGGCAAAGGCCCGCTTTGCGCGGTGGCCGAGAACTTCATACCACCGCATCGGCGAAATGCCCTGTCCGGGCCGCTTGACGGTGAGGTTTTCTTCGGTAAAGGCTTCGCCGGGGGCGATATCCCGCGCGGCGACGATGCTCTTGCGGGCGATGGCGATGTTCCGTCGCTCGGAGAAGCTGACCCCCTTGTGACCGCTGCCGAGCATCTGCTCGGTGCGGCGGATCGATGAGACCATCTCCATCAATTCGGAGGGGGACAGGCTGGCTTTGTGGTCGGGGCCCTCCATGTTCTTGTCGAGGGTAAAGTGCTTTTCCACCACCTCGGCCCCCAGCGCAACGGCGGCGATATCCGCCTCGATGCCCAGCGTGTGGTCGGAGTAGCCGACCCGGCAGCCGAACCGCTGCTTGATGTCCAGCATCGCCCGCAGGTTCGCATCCTCCGCGGGGGTGGGATATTCGGTGTTGCAGTGCAGCACCGTAATCTCCCCGGCACCGCCCAGCCGCAGCACATTGAGGGCGGCGGCGATCTCCTCCATCTCGCTCATCCCGGTTGAGAGCAGCACCGGCTTGTGGCAGGCGGCCACCCGCTCGAGATAGGGCAGGTTGGTGATCTCCCCCGACGGGATCTTGAACAGCGGCAGGTCCAGCGAGGCGAGAAAGTCGATGCTGGGCAGATCGAAGGCGGCCGAGAGGTACTGGATGCCGATTGCGTCGCAATACTCCTTGAGCTCCCGGTGTGCCTCGAACCCGAAATGGATCCGGCGCACCATCTCCAGCTGAGTCTCATGATCCCCGGTCTGCACCTTCTGGTAGTCCGCCTTCTCGGCAAACTTGCTGATGACCAGCTCGGGCACCGCGGTCTGGTATTTGACGATGTCCGCCCCGGCGTTCTTGGCGACGACCGCCATCTTCTTCGCCAGTTCAAGGTCTCCGTTGTGGTTGACCCCGGCCTCGGCGATAATCAGGGTTTTCATGCTGTCCGCCTCCTTTTCAGCCGTTCTGATCTTCGATCCGCCGGCGCATGTTCTCGAGTTCTTCCAGCTGGCCCATATCCATCCAGCTGCTCTCGCTGACCGGGTAAACCCCGATCTTCTCCCCCGCGTGGCGGTAGTTCTCCATGATATCGGGGAAACCGATCGACACCCCGTCTGCAAGCTCCTCAATGACCCGCGGCTCGACGACATAGACCCCGGTATTGGTCAGAAAGTTCATCTGGGGTTTTTCGGTGACATTCTTGATCTCCCCCTCATCCCCCAGTTCGATCACGCCATAGGGGATGGTGAGGTGCTTGAAGGCGCAGATCACCGTGATCAGGTTGCCGCTGCGCTTGTGGAAATCGCAGATGTCGCCGAAATCCGCGTCGATCAGCACGTCGCAGTTGGTGAGAAAAAAGGTGGTGTTGATCTTGCCCCGCAGCAGCGCCAGGCCGCCGCCGGTGCCAAGGGGCTGCTCCTCGTCTGCATAGTGGACGGTGTAGTCCTTTTCCAGATCGTTGAAGTAGCTCTTGATCATGTTCTTTTTGTAGTTGACCACCAGCGTAAAATCCCGGCAGCCGAAGCTCTTGAACCGGTTGATGATGTGCTCGGTGATCGGCAGCTCCCCGACCGGAATCAGCGGCTTTGGCAGAATTTTAGTATAGGGATACAGCCGCGTGCCGAGGCCGCCCGCCATGATGACCACCGGCAGGTCGGTTTTTTTATGGGTGTCGACATTGAGGTCGCCCTCAAAGATCACATCACAGATGACCCCCTGCTTATCCAGCACCGGCAGCGCGTCGATCGAGTATTTGAGCAGCAGCCGCTTTGCGCTGGCGCGCTGGCCCACCTGGATGGATTTCGGGTGATAGTTTGCCATCTCCCGCACCGGCGCGTCGAGCGCGCCCCCGCGCAGGATATGCCGGCGCACATCGCTGTCGGTGATTACCGCCTCAAGCTTTCCGCCGGGCGCGACAAAGAGGATCCGGTGGCCGGTTTCATCCAGCCGCCGCATCGCCTCGAGCACCGTTTTGTCCTCCGCGATCAGCAGTTCATCCAGCTTCACAAGGGGTCCCCCCGTTTCGTTGATTTTTTACAGGGTCAGCAGCAGATCAACCACCCGCTGCGCGTCCTCCCGCGTCAGGTTGGTCGAGCAGGGCAGGTTGACGATCTTCGCCCGGTAGTCCTCGGCCTTGGCGAGGCTGTATGCCTCGTTGGCGAGATAGGGCTTCTGCTCGTTGATCAGCGCCCAGACCGGGCGGGTCTGGATCTTGTTCTCGGCAAGCTTTGCAATCATCGCGTCCCGCTCATGGCGCGGATCCTCAAGATAGAGGCTGTAGAACCAGCGGTTGGAGCGCACCCCGTCCCGAAAACTGAGGATCCGGTAGCCGTTTTTGCCGTCCAGCTGCTCGGTATAGAAAGCGTGCATCTCGTTCTTGTGGGCGATAAAGCCCTCGAGCTGCTCGAGCTGGGCAAGGCCCATCGCGGCCTGCACATTGGTCAGCCGGTAGTTGTAGCCGACGTCTCCGTGGACAAACTGAAGCAGATCGTCCTTGGCCTGGGTGGACAGGTACTTTGCCCGCTCGGCCCAGTCGGGATGGTTCGAGACCACCATGCCGCCCGCGCCGGTGGTCATGATCTTGTTGCCGTTAAAGCTGTATACGCCGATATCGCCGATGGTGCCGGCCATTCTGCCGGCCAGCGGGCCCTCGGTATACCGGGTGCCGATGGCCTCGGTCGCGTCCTCGATCAGGATGAGGTTATACTCCTTTGCCAGCGCAAGGAAGGCAGGCAGATCCGCCATATTGCCGAAGACATGAACCACCACGATCGCCTTAACGCGGGCGCCGGTGCGCTTGTTGTAGCAGCAGCCGTCCCGCATCTCGCAATGCTCGGACAAAAACGCCCGTGCCGCAGCGGGGTCCATGCACAGCGAATCGTCGCAGCCGATGAACACCGGCTCGGCCCCGACATACCGGATCGGGTTGACCGCCGCGATGAAGGTCAGCGCCGGGGCGAGCACCTCATCCCCGCGGCCGATGCCGGCGACGAGGTTGGCAAGGTGCAGGCCGGAGGTGCCGCTGTTGCAGGCGACCGCCGTCGGCATACCGACGTATTCGGCGATCTTCTCCTCAAATTCCCCGACCCGGCTGCCGCCGGTCGAGACCCACTCGCTGACGACCGCCTCATTGACATACTCCTTCTCATGGCCGGAAAAGTTCGGCACCGACAGAGGAATAAACCGCATTTCGCTCATTTCCTTCTACTTCCTTTCTCAAAGACGCAAAGACGCCCGCGGCCTCATCGGCCGGATTCAGGCTTCTCTTTCTGCTTTTTTCGCACCGCGTCCCAAACGCCGGTCAGCCAGGCCAGCACCGCAGCTGCCAGCGCGGGCCAGACGATCAGGCGGAACAGCCCGTTGAGGCTCAGATCAAAATAGAACCCGATGCCCACCGGTTCGTTGATCCGGATCTCGGTGATGTTGATGCCCAGGTTCTCGGCGCTGCCGGGATCCAGCCGGATCTCCCAGATATCGGCGCGGGGCAGCTGGTAAAGATAGCTGCCGTCGTCCTGCTGGACGGCCCAAACCCGCCGGTATTTGTCGTAGTCCTCGCCCGGCTGCTCGATATAATAAAGATCCAGCTCACCGGGATCGGCGTCAAAGCTCATAAAGACCCGCACGGTCGTCACCCGGCCGTCCACCTGATACAGCAGCTGGGGGTCGGCGGTGGTGCTGCGCCAGCCCTCCCCCTCCTGCTCGAGATTGACGGGGGTGAAATCGGCGACCGACAGTTCGGTTGTAGCCAATCTGCCGCTCGCCCGCAGCAGGCTGTCGGCCGCAAAGCCATACAGCCCGCCCAGCGCCGTCCAAAGCACATATACACTATAACACAAAACCAGCGGACGGCGCAGACCTTTTTGCAAAAAGACAAGGATTTTTTTCATCCAACGCCCTCCATCTCCACCGGGGTCATCACCGCGCCGTCTGCCGTGATCTCGACGGCATACAGCGCAGCCCCCTGCTGTGCGGCCGCGAGCGCGTCGGTGAACATCCCGGCATAGCTCTCGGCGAAGATCTCGTCGCACTGCTCGATCAGCATATAATCACAGCCGCTGTGTTCCAGATAATCGGACAGCTGAGCAGGGGTGTAGGGGTGGTAATAGGGATCGCCGTTGGCCAGCTCGGCCAGCCCGAAGGTTCCGCCGCTGCCCCCCGACCAGCCCCGTTCCTCATCGACCACCCCGCTGGGGTCGAGCAGCACCGGCAGCAGGTTGTAGGACTGGCCGAACCAATGCTCCCCATTGTCCCCCTGATAGACATAGAAGACCCGGGCGTCCCGCTCCACCGTATCGACCACCGCCTGCGCGAGGTCGGCGCTCTGACGCACCTGGGTAAAGTAGGCCTCGGGATAGCCTAGCACAGTAAACTGGGGCAGCAGCAGCGCGGTAAACCGCCAGAGCATCAGCCCGCTGACCGCCAGCAGCGCGCCCTGTCCGAGCGCAAGGCCGGACGGCACGCGGACCGCATCGGCCAGCAGGGTCAGCGCGACGAGGAAGGCGAAGATCAGATAGGGATAGATATACCGGTTATAGCTGTCCAGCGCGGCAGCCTGCGAGTCCTTGAAGATGAAGACATAGCTGAACAGGATGACCAGATAATAGGCAAAAAAGCCGGCGATGGTCAGCGCACCCAGCAGCGCGGGGCGCAGCCGCTCGCCTTTTTTTGCAAAGAGGACCGCGGCGGCAAAGACGCCGGCGATCAAAATCAGCGCGGTCAGGCAGGGGCCGGCCATCGTGATCGAGGATCGAAAAAAGGCGCTGGTCATATCGGCGGACACCTGTGCAAACTTATCGGCATACCGCGCGGTGATCTCCTCGGGCAGCGCCGAGGGGAACAGCAGCATCCCAACGCCGTTGCGGAGCACCGCGCCAAGGCTCATGCTGGTACTGCCCATGCCCCCCTGCTCCGCCCGGGCCAGCACCGCAGCGGCGGCATGGCGGCTCCAGGCGAGATACCCGACCGCCACGCCGGCGGCGGAGAAGGCGCAAAGGCCCAGCCTGAGGCCGATGCGAAGCGCGCGGCGATCCGGTTCGGTGCCGGGCAGGCCGAAGAAGAGCGCGTCAAAGGCGATCAGGCCCAGCGCCATCAGCGCGATGGGCAGCGTGTTGTCCTTGACATAGCTCGCCGCCCAGAGCACCAGCGGCAGGCCCCAGAACCCCCGGCCGCCGGTACGGCGCAGGCAGAGCCAGAAGGCGACCGCCCCCGCCGCAAGCACCCCGGCCGGAATGTCGCCGTAGGAGTCCATATAGACCGGCCGCATCACCGTCTCCCGCTGGTAAACGGTAAAGAACCAGGGGGTCAAAAAGGCGGCAAGCGCCGCCGGCGCCCACACCGCCCAGCGGCGGCCCTCCAGCGCGCCGACCACCGCCGCAAAACAGGAAAAGAGCAGCAGGTCATAGGCGAAGTAGAGCTTCCAGGCGGCAAAGCCCGCCCCGAAAAACTGCACAAAGTAGCCCAGCAGGATCATGCCGGGTTTCTGGGTGGCGGTCCACTCCCAGATGGTAGACAGCGCGCTGGTGGTATACAGCTCATTGTCCAGCTTGGTGATCTTGGCCGCGGTGCCCCAGAAGGACATCTCGTCCCAGACCGCCACCACCGGCTGACGCACCGCGAGGTAGACCCCAAAAACCAGCGCCAGCCCCACAAACAGGCAAAAGCCGGGTTGCAACAGCCCGGCCAGTTTTTTTCGGTCAGCGCGCCACAGTCCCGCCACACCGGCAACAGCCGCCAGCGCGAAATAGGTCCAGCCCATCGGCACCAGCAGCCCCGCCATGCCCGCGACCGAGAACCAGACCATCGTGGCGCTGAGCGAGGCCAGCGGCGCAAGGCTGGGATGCATCGCACAGCGCAGGCAGAAGAAAACGCAGAGCGCCATGAGCGCCGCGAAGCTGATGACAACATCGAGATACTGCATACAAAACTCCTTTGCAGGGAGATTTCGCGGTTTGGATCAATCCGCCCCGCGCCGGCGGGGAACCAGCCGCCAGGCCGCCGCCGCGAGCGGCGGCAGCGCGAGCAGCAGCGCCAGCTGCTGCCAGTCCGAAATCAGCCGCCGCCAACCCGGCGCAGCGCAGGAGAGGCCCTCCAGCCGCAGTATGACCCCACCCTGACTGGCGGGATCAATCCGGATCTCCTCGGCGAAGACGCCGCCCAGATCAAACAGATAGCTGTGTTCCCCAACCCTCTGCGCGTAGACCATCTGATCGGCGGAAAAGTCGGCCTGTCCGGGCAGCCGGTAGTAAAACACCACCGCGCCGGTCGGCCAGAGCGTCTCCATCTCGAGGGTGATCTGCTCGAGATACCGCCCGCCGCAGTTCCAGTACATCTGCGGGTCGCCGTCACTCGAAACCAGCCAGTCCCCCTCGGGAACGCCCTGTCCGGGCTTTTGTTCCACCAGCGCGACCAGCTCGAGCTGGTCAAGGGCGACCGCATAGTCACCCCCCTGTCCGCGGGAGGCGTACCAGCCGCTCTTCACCGCGCCGACGACGACAGCAAACAGCCAGAGCGCCACCGCCGCGAGATAGGCCACCGCGAGGGGCCGGGCGGCAAGCTTTGCGATTTTTTCTCTCATTGCGCCACCTCCCCCAGCGGAATCTCGGTAAAGGTGGGCGTTTCGCCCTGCCAGTCGATGCGGTAGAGCGCTGCGGTGTTGAGCGCGCTGTCCTCCATCTCCCCCTCGGTATAGGGCGCGAGCAGCGCGGCCACATAGGGATCGGTGCGGTCGGCCAGCAGCGCGGTGGCACCCGCCTTGTACAGATAGCCGATCAGATCCTCCCGCTCGGTCACCACCTCGTACTTCTGGCTGCCCAGCGCAGCGGTGTCGGTGAGGGTCGCGGCGGTGGTGGGAATATAAGGATCCTCCTCGCTGCCTGTCCCGCCGCCGTACATCTGCAACAGCCGGCTGTCCAGCTCATAGCCATAGTAATACCAGCGAGTCCCATCGTTGCCCTGGCAGACCGGATAGACCCGGTCATCCTCCGAGAGTACCGCATTGACCTGCTCCGCCCGCTGCGCGACCTGCAGCCGGTCGCCGTAGAAGGTGTTGGAATAGCTGAAAAAGTTGTTGACCGTCTGCCCCCGCCAGAGGACAGCCACACCCAGCAGGCACAGCAGCCCCCCCGCCGCCCAGCCGGACCAGGGATATTTCCGCTGCGCGCCGGCTGCACCGAGCAGGCTCAGCGCGCCCAGCAGCCAGCCGAGATACCAGCCGAGAAAATACCGGGCATAGTCCTTGAGTTCCCGGCTCTCGGAGCCCTTGAAGACATACAGATACAAAAACCAATGAAAGACCCAGAACGCTGCAAAGCCGATCAGGCTGAAAGCAGCATAGATCATGACCCGGCGGCGGTGAGGCTTGTCTCCCAGCACAAAGGCGGCCGCGAGCAGCGCCGCTGCGAGGAGCACCACCAAAAAACCGCTGCCCAGCAGACAGACCTGCCGGTGGAAAAACGCGTCGGTCATCGCGCCGCCCATCTCGGAAAATTCCTCGCTGCGGCCGATGCCGAGCAGTTCTTTGACCCCCTGCACCATCATCTGGGTCATACCTAGGCTCTCGGTATCCCCCGCGCCGCTGAGGTCGAACCGGTTTTCCCCCGCGACCCGGCCCAGATAGAGCGACCAGCCCAGCCAGCCCGCCACCGCCGTGGCGCCGAGCAGCCCGAACGAAGCCGCCGCCCGGCCCAGCCGCGCCGGCCAGCGCCGCTGCGACGCGCAGAAGATCT
>CALXBG010000071.1 GCA_944386485.1 uncultured Pygmaiobacter sp.
GCGGCGGTTTTCTGCGCGATCGCCGCCGCCGGCGGCGCGATGGCCGGCTGTCTGCTGGCGCGGCGGGTGCGGCGGAGCGCAGAACCAAAGGCGGAGCCGCCGGCCGAAACCCCGCCCGAGCCGCAGACCCTCGCCCGGGCGCGGCTCGAGCGGATTCTGGCGAACATCGATCTGTATGACGGCACCCCCGCCGGACAGCAGCGGATCGAGTAGGACCCCGGTCAGGGCGCGGTGTGGGGGGAGGAAGCCTTCGACGCGGCGCGGCACTCTGGCGAGACTGCGGCGCGCTGCGCGGGGATGGGGAGGAGCGCTTCGGCGCGGGGCGGCACTCTGGCGAGACTGCGGCGCCCCGGCCGGGGCGGGGAAACGAAAAAGGAGGAAGAAGGATGCAAGAAGGGGGCTGCACCGCCGTCTGGGCGCGGTACGAGGCCGGGCGGGATCACCACCGCCGGGCGGGTCTCTACCGGGCGGACGAGCGGTGCCACCGATTCTACGAGGGCGACCAGTGGGCGGGGATCGAGGCGGGCGGCGAGGAGCTGCCGATGCTCAACTTCATCCGCCCGATCTGCAAGTACAAGGTCGCGACGGTCGCGATGAACGACACCGCGATCATCTACACCCCACAGACCGAGGATCCGGGCGCGGCGGTGCTCTGCGAGCTGCTGACCGCCTACGCGGGGGTGCTGTGGGAGCAGGCGGGGATGGACGCGCTCAAGTGGGAGGTGGTGCGGAACGCCTGTGTGACCGGCGACCACTACCTCTACTGCTACGCCGAGACCGGCGGGGCGCTGGCGTCGGGCGGGCCGGTGCTGCGGCTGCAGAGCATCCCGCGCACCCAGGTCCATTTCGCCGACGAGCAGCAGCCCGACCCGCAAAAGCAGGAGTGGATCCTGATCGCCGAGCGCCGGCCGGTGGCCCAGCTGCGGCGGGAGGCCAAGGCGAACGGGCTGCCGGCGCGGCAGGTCGCCCGGATCCTGCCCGACGAGGCGGACGACACCCAGGTGGGCTATACCGGGGCGGACGAGGTCGCGCGGGAGGAGAAGTGTACCAGCCTGCTGTTTTTGCAGAAAAAGGAGGACGGGCTGCACTTCTGCCGCTCGACGCGGGAGGTCGTCTACCAGCCCGAGCAGGTGATCCGGGGGCTGGACTGGTATCCGCTGTGCGGGATGCGGTGGGAGCCGAAGGCGGGCAGCGCGCGGGGGATCGGGGTGGTCGCCCCGCTGATCCCCAACCAGATCGAGGTCAACCGGACGCTGGCCCGCCGGGCGGTCTGTGTCAAGCGGTACAGCTTTCCGACCGCGGTCTACGACGCCGACCGGGTGGCAAACCCCGACGCGCTGGGCCGGGTCGGGGCGAGCCTCAAGGTCAAGAACCTCGCGGGGGTGCCGCTGACCAGCATGGTGCAGTACCTCACCCCGGTGGGCATCGGGTCGGACGCGGCGGCGCTGCAATCCGAGCTGGTCGCGCTGAGCAGGGAGCTCGAGGGCGCGTCCGACGCCGCGACCGGACAGGTCGACCCGACGCGGGCGAGCGGCGAGGCGATCAAGGCGGCCAGGGACCAGAGCGCGCTGGTGCTCAACGAGCAGATCGCCTCCTACCGGCAGATGATCGAGCAGCTGGCCGGCATCTGGCTGCGGATGTGGGCCGCCTATGCCGGCAACGGGCTCTCGCTGCGGCTGCCCGACGGTCGGGGGGCGGTCTGCCGGAAAATCGAGCTGCCGCCCGGCGCGCTCGACCGGCTGGCGGTCGACGTCAAGATCGACCTCTCGCCGATCGACCCGTACAGCGTGCTCTCCCGCCAGATGGCGCTCGAGAACGCCCTCGCGGCGGGGCATATCACCTTCGAGGAGTATGTCGGCGCGCTGGATGCGAACAGCGCGGCGCCCCGCGACCGGTTCGTCGAGATCCTCGCCGCGCGGCGGGCAGAAGGGGGGGACGCGGATGCTCTGTCCGGTGTGCGGGGTCGAGACGGCGATCCGGCTGGAGAACCGGCGGCAGCAGTCTGACCGGCTGCTCGCCGAGCAGGTACTGGTCTGCCGCTGCCGCAGCTGCGAGAACTTTGGCCGGGTCGTCGCCCGGCGCGAGGTCGAGATCAAACAAGCGGAAGAAAAAATCAGTTGATAGCTTATTGGTGCAGACGATCTTTAGATTGTCTCAGGCGGTGCAGCCGCCATAGACAATCTTGATCGGATGGGCCAATAAGTATAGCGTTGGCTCTCCGGGCCAAAGGTTGCCGGAAAAATTAAAAGCCAACGCGGGGGAGGGATAAAGATGGAGGACGAGAGGATCGAGCAGGCCGCGCCGGTCGAACAGGCTGCGCCGGTCGAGGAGACCGCGCCGCCCGCTGAACCCGAAGCGCCCGCCGCTGCCGCGGCGGAGCAGTCCGCGGCGTCGCTGGCCGGCCTTGCGAAAGCGCTGGGGCGGCTTGCGCCCGACCGGGATACGGCGTTCGAGGCGCTGCGCCGGAGGGAGGCCGACCGGGTCTTCCGGGAGGATCTCGCGGCGATCCGGGCGGCCTGGCCGGACGAGACGGCGGCGAGCATCCGGGAGCTCGGCCCCCAGTTCGCCGCGATCTGCGCGGCGGGGGTCGAGCCGCTGGCCGCCTATGAGGCACTGCGGGCCCAGCGGCAGCGCCGCGCCGCACCCAGCACCGGCAAGGTTGCCGCCGGCGGGGGCGACGGGACCTATTTTTCCCGCGACGAGGTCGCCCGGATGAGCCGGGAGGAGATCCACCGCAATTTCGACAGCATCCGCCGCTCGATGCGCCGCTGGTGATCGGGCGAGCAAGACAAGG
>CALXBG010000072.1 GCA_944386485.1 uncultured Pygmaiobacter sp.
TAGTCGTGGGCAAGATCAATGTCGATGAGCAGCAGGAATTGGCCGTTCAGTACGGGGTTATGAGTATTCCGACGGTGGTACTCTTCCGCGGCGGCAAAGAGGACAAGCGCAGCGTTGGCTTTGTCCCAAAAGCAAAGCTGCTGGCCGGCATGGGACTGTAAAAGTATAAAAAAGGGAAAGCAGAATTCTGCTTTCCTTTTTTTATTTTTTGATAAAAATCAACGGCGGTTGACTGCGCTGGTACCCCGCTCAACCAGGTAGGTGGCTTCGAGGTCGGCCATGTGGAGCTTGACGGCCAGCGGATAGACTCGATAAGCTTCGCTAATCGCAAAGCTGCCACCGCGGGCAGAGTCGTCGAAGCCGCCCATATGCCAGCGGATTGCCATCGCCTCTGCGGGTTTGAGCCGCAAAAAGCGCTCAATAAGGTAGACGCTTTTCTCCCCATGCCCGTAGGGGAATGCGTCGGCAATCGAGTAGCTGGGAACCCGTTCCCACGCGCCGGTTTCCTCATTTTTAACATTGCGAAAACCGGGTTTGTAGAAATTGGCCTTGCACAGGTCATGCAACAGCCCGCAGATCGCAAAGCTCTCGGGATTTTCTCCCTCGACAAAAAAACGCTCGGTCAATACCCGATAGACATTGACGCTGTGCATAACTAGACCGCCCTCGCAGGCCCCGTGATACCGGGTGCTGGCGGGCGCGGTGAAAAAGTCGGTCGTCTGCATCCAGGAGAGCAGCCCCTGCGCGCCTTCCCGATGGATCTGCTCGTTAAAAATCCGGATAAATTCCTCTTTGTAATCCATCGTTAGATTTCCATTTCCGAGAGGATCCCTTTAAGGATCGCAAGCTCATCGTGGGAGAGGGAGATTCCCTTGCCCATCTTCACCCCGTCGGGGGCCCAGTCACGAATGTCATATTTGGGCTCACGGTCATTCCAGCTGATCAGGTTCAGCTGCCGCTCCCAGCCATTTGCGCTCTGCGAGAGCACCGCAATTCGCTCTACAATCTCATATTTGAATTCAGCCATTTTACTGCACCGTCCTGATTCTGATTTTCGACCGCAGACAGGTGCGGTCGGGTCTGCTTTCCTATTTTAATGGTTTATGAAGGCAAATGCAAGACCCGGTTCCGCAAAGGCCGGTTGCACCGGACGGCGAAAACCAATAAAATAGGAAAAGAATGTTGTTACGGGAGGCAACGGATGGGAAACAGAATTTACACCGTCACCCTCAATCCGGCGTGGGATCGCACCGCAACGGTGGCCCGTCTGGTTCCCGGCGGCACCAATCTGCTGCGGGAGCTGCGGGCGGATGCAGGGGGCAAGGGAATTAACGTCAGCAGGGTGTTACACACTTTTGGAAAAGAGACCACGGCGTTGGGGCTGCTGGGAACCGGTGCGGGAGATTCGCTGCTCGCCCGATTACAAGACGAGGGAATCTGCTGCGATTTTGTTCGGCTCGAGCAGGACTGCCGCACCAATACCAAGATTGTCGATGCGTCCGCAGGGGTGACCACCGAGTTCAATGAGCCGGGCCCCCATGTTCCGCAGGCGGCACGAAAGATGCTGGAAGACCAGCTGCAGCAGCTGCCACAGGGGGCAGTAGCGGTATTTGCGGGCAGTCTGCCGCCCGGCGTTCCGGCTGACTGGTATGCACGCGCCGCCGAGCTTTGCCGCGCCGTCGGCGTGCGGGTGGTGCTCGACGCATCAGGGGCGGGGCTGAAAAACGGTCTGTCCGGCGGACCTGTAATCATCAAGCCCAACCGGGATGAGCTGGAAGCACTCTGTGGTTGTGCGCTGGATGGGACAGAGCAGTTGCTTGCGGCTGCGCGGCGGTTGCTCAATGATCGCACCCGGCTTGCTGCGGTCAGCCTTGGCGCGCAGGGTGCGCTTTTCGCTACCGCGACACGGGCGGTATTGGCGACCCCGCCAAAGTTACAAGCCAAAAGTACCGTCGGCGCGGGGGATACGATGACGGCGGTGCTGGCCGATTGGCTAGCCGGCCGGCAGGAGACGGACACCCTTACAGATGGGCAGCTGTGCGACCTTGCGGCGCTGGCGGTCGCCGCTGCCAGCGCAAAGGTGTTGCGGGAGGGCACCCAGCCGCCCCGCGCGGAGGAGATTGCCGCCATCAGGGCACAGGTGTGCTGCGAGATGGTTGGATAAAAAAGAGCAGAGCGGGAAAATGTTTCGCTCTGCTTTCTTTGAAAAGGTGCTGTCATAACCACTCTTTTCGCAGGATGGCGTATTGAACGGTATTTTCATACTTTGGCGTACCGTCCGGATTCTTCACAAAGGAGATGAATTCGAGGAATACCCCCTCGCGGCGCATACCAAGTTTTTCGCAAAGGTGCTGACTCGAGAGATTATAGTCTTCCGTATAGGCGTAAATGCGTCTGGCGCCTTTTTCGTTGAAAAGATAGTCAAAAAAAGACTGCGCGGCTTCAAAGGCGTAGCCTTTTCCCTGGTAGCGCTCGTTCAACAGCCAATACGGACTAAGTGTGTCGCAAACGGGGTCCGCATCGGCATGTGGATCCTCTATCTGTGAAGCTGCACCGATTTCGCCGATGACCTTCCCGACGTCCTTCAGGGTAATAGCAAACAGAGCGTCGGATTCTCCAACACGCTTTTTCATCTCTTCTCTCGCTTGCTCGAGTGAATCCAGTTTCATAGAAGCAAAACAATTAACGGGAGGATTTTTTAGATATTCGTAAACATCTTCGGCGTCTGTTTCGAGAAATGGCCGCAGAACCAGCCTTTGTGTCTGGATGGTCATCTCACAATCTCCTTTCTTTCAGGCAGTACATGGGGCTTGTTTTCAGCATAACATACTATAATTCATTTTTCTATTCTGTACAAAAATGCGAAACGTCCTGATTGGGTCGTTTTCCATTGAGAATGAGGCAGATCTTTTTGAAAAAAATTGGGGCAAGCGAATCTCGCTTGCCCCAATTTGGTCGGAGTAGGGAGACTTGAACTCCCGGCCTCTTGGTCCCGAACCAAGCGCGCTACCAGCTGCGCTATACCCCGAAATCAAACGGCAGCAGAGAGTTGACTGCTGCCGTTGAATGGTTGCGGAAGAAGGATTCGAACCCTCACAAACAGAGTCAGAGTCTGCCGTGCTACCTTTACACAATTCCGCAACGTGCTCGATTATTATATCGCTCATTGAGAGGTTTGTCAACACTAAATTGCAAAAAAATTCCGAAAAAATTCTGTGATTTCGACGGAGGGAAAAGATCGGCGATTGTATTGACAAACATCCTGGGAAAGAATACTCTAAAAAGTAACAAGGGAAACACCTGCCTTAAAAAGGATAGGTGAATCGTACAGGAGGGAGAAAAATGACAAAGCGTGTAGGCATCCTCACTTCCGGAGGCGATTGTCCGGGATTAAACGCAACGATTCGCGGGGCCGCAAAGGCGCTATATGAGCAGCTGGGCTCGGATGTGGAGATCGTGGGGATCCGAGACGGATACTCCGGCTTGATCACCGGCGACTGGCATGAGATGAAGCAGAGCGACTTTTCCGGTATTCTGACGCAGGGCGGCACGATTTTGGGCACCAAGCGAACCCCCTTTAAGATGATGCAGGTCATTGAGGAGGACAAGGTCGACAAGGTCGCCGAGATGAAGAAAACCTACAAAAAGGCCAAGCTGGATTGCCTGCTCTGTCTGGGCGGCAACGGTACCCACAAAACCGCCAATCTTCTCTCTGAAGAGGGAATGAATATCATCGGCCTGCCCAAGACCATCGACAACGACATTTGGGGAACCGATGTGACCTTTGGTTTTCACACCGCGGTAGATATTGCCACCGAGGTCATCGACCGGATTCATACTACTGCTTCCAGCCACCGGCGGGTTATGGTCATTGAGCTGATGGGAAACAAGGCCGGCTGGCTGACCCTTTACAGCGGCATTGCGGGTGGCGCGGATATTATTCTGATTCCCGAGATGCCCTATGATATGAATAATGTGATCAAGGCGATCGAAAAGCGCAACGCCCGCGGGCGGACCTTCTCGATTCTCGCAGTAGCCGAGGGCGTCTACGATAAGGAAGAAGCCAAGATGAAAAAGAAGGAGCGGGCGGCTGCCCGCGCCGCGGCAGGAATCAAGACTGCGACCAACCGGATTGCGGAGGAGATCGAGCGGGTTACCGGATTTGAGACCCGTGTCTGCGTGCCCGGACATATGCAGCGTGGCGGTACCCCCTCGGCTTATGACCGCGTGCTTGCAACCCAGTTCGGCGCTTATGCCGCTCGTCTGGTTGCGAAGGATAAGTACGGCGTTGCGGTCGCGATGGTCAATGGCGTGGTGACCGATAACCCGCTGATCGACGTGGCAGGAAAGACCAAGCTGGTTCCCCCTGACTGTGCTATGGTGGAACTCGCCCGCAGCATGGGCATCTCGCTGGGCTAACTCCCCAAAACGCTTTTCAGAGACCGCATACAGGCCGGATCAAAAGATCCGGCCTGCTTTATGTTTTGGGATAATTGCATAAATATGAGAAAACGACTGAAAAAAATCTCTTTTTCCGGTTGACAAATGGGGCCTGATGTTGATACAATTAGACATGTTTCGGACTGCCCCGGTTTGGGGCGGAAAACCGATTTTTCAGAAGGAAAAAGGGGAGAAAAGAATGAAAAAGATTCTGGCATTTCTGCTCGCTGCCGTGATGGCTGTCTCGATGGCAGCCTGTGGCGGCGACGGCTCTTCCGCTGCCTCGGATGGCCCGCGGACCTCGATGGTCTACGGCATGAGCGCTGAGCCCAGCACGCTGGATCCGATGAATGTCGCCAGCATGAACACCTTTACCGTCACCTACGCATTGTACGATACCCTGACCGTTTCGGACGGCAATGGCGGCTATGAGCCGTACCTGTGCGATGAGGTCAATGTTTCGGAGGACGGCCTGACCTACACCATCGTTCTGAACAAAGAGGTCAAGTTCCAGGATGGCAGCGTTCTCACCACCGAGGACATTGCTTATTCGATCCAGCGGACCATCGACGCGGGCTGGGCATCTGACATGACCCTGTGCATCGACAGCGTCGAGGTTGTGGACGAGCACACCGTGGAGCTCCACCTGAACACCCCGTTCGGCGGCATGATGGGCTCGCTGGCTTCGCCCTTCTTCTCGATCATGAGCAAGGCCTACTGTGAGGCGCACACCGACGAGGAGATTGCCCGCGCCCCGATGGGCACCGGCGCTTACAAGCTGGTTGAGTGGGCTTCCGGCGACCACATCACCCTCGAGGCGAATGAGGACTACTTCGCAGGCGCGCCGGCCATCAAGACCATCACCCTGCGTCCCTACACCGACAAAAACACCGGTCTGATCGCGCTGGAGGCCGGCGAGCTGGATGCTTTCCTGAACATCAACCCCAGCGACATCCCGACTGTTGAGGCGAATCCCGATCTGGCGCTGTACAGCTGCGATGCGGCCAGCGTGCTGAGCCTGAACATGAATGTTGAGGATGAGGTCCTCTCCAACGAGCTGGTTCGCAAGGCGATCTTCTCTGCGGTAAACAAGGACGACATCATCGTGGGCGCGCTGGAGGGCCTTGGCACTCCCGCCAATTCCCCGATCCCGACCGTCTGCGCCGGTTATTCGGCCGACACCCCGGGTAGCGTATACGATCCCGAGCAGGCTAAGGAGTACCTCAAGGAGGCCGGCTATGAGAACGGCCTGTCCCTGACCCTGCGCCTCAAGGAGGACACCACCAACCAGAAGGTCGCCCAGATCATCAAGTCTCAGCTGGCCGAGGTCGGCATCGACGTGACCATCGAGGTCATGGAGGGCGGCGCTTACACCAACGCGATCTATTCCAACGGTGATTATCAGCTGACCATCGGCTCCTGGTCCGCAATGTTCCTGGATGCCTATTCGGTCATGTACAGCCAGTTCCACAAGGATTGCTACGGCGGCACCGGCAACATCACCCACGTCACCACCGAAGAACTGAGCAGCCTGCTGGATACCGCCGCTCAGGTTGGCGATGACGAGAAGGTCGCTGCCTATGATGCGGTCTGCGCCAACATTCTCGAGCATGCCTATCATCTGCCGCTGGTCTATCAGCAGACCACCATCACCACCAGCGCCGATCTCAAGGGCGTTGAGGCGAACCCGATGGGCGTTTATATGCTGCGGGATTTCTATTTTGAATAATCAGGAGGACTTTGTGATCTCCTGATCTCCCTGAGGGGGCGGAGGAAGACCTCCGCCCTCTCTTCTCCTTCTCTGATAAAAATAAATCTAGGAGTGGATGCGGATGGCAAAATATATTCTCAAGCGTCTGGCCATGATGGTGCTGGTGGTGCTGGGCATCTCCTTCATCGTTTTTACCATCATGAATCTAACGCCGGGCAATGCGGCCCAGATGATCCTCGGCCAGTCGGCAAACCCTGAACAGGTGGCCAAGCTCGAGGCGGAGCTGGGGTTGGATCAACCTTTCTTCGCCCGCTTTTTCAACTTCTGGAAGGGAGTTCTGCACGGAGACTTCGGCCAGTCCTACCAGACCCGGCTGCCAGTATTCGACGAGATTCTCGCCCGATTCCCGACCACTCTCAAGCTGGCTACCTTTGCAATGCTGATTGCCACCGCGATCGGTGTGCCGGTCGGGGTGATCTCGGCGGTGCGACAGTACTCGATCGTTGACGGGGTGAGCATGGTGATTGCAATGCTCTTCGCCTCGGTGCCCAGTTTTGTCATGGGCCTGCTGTTGCAGCTCGAATTTGCACTCAATCTCCGCTGGTTGCCTGCGACCGGTACGGCAAGCTGGCAGAGTTACATATTACCTGCCTTTACGCTATCGGCGGCGACGATGGCGACCTTGACCCGTATGACCCGCTCGACGATGCTGGAGGCGATTCGGCAGGACTATATCCGCACCGCCCGGGCGAAGGGTGCGACCGAAGGCGCGGTGGTGCTGCGCCATGCGCTGCGGAATGCGCTGCTGCCGATCGTCACCGTTATCGGCGTCGATTTTGGCTATCTGCTGGGCGGTACCGTGGTCATTGAGTCGGTCTTCTCGCTGGCGGGCCTTGGCACCCTGATGATCACCTCGATCCGGATGAAGGACACGCCGGTGGTCATGGCCGCGGTTATGTTTGTAACCATTGCTTACAGCCTAGTGAATCTCGCGGTCGATATCATCTATGCCTATATTGACCCGCGGGTCAAATCACAGTATGCAAAGGGGTGAGAGCATGAAAACGGAACAGACGACACAGACCGTGACCCAGACCTATAAAAAGCGCAGCCAGGTATCCGCTGTGTGGCACCGGCTGAAAAAGAATAAACTTGCGATGCTGGGCCTTTTCATTCTCTGCATCCTGATCGGGCTTGCGATTTTCGCTGATTTTATCGCCGACTATGACACCGTTGTTGTCGGCCTGGATATGTCCCAGCGGCTGCTGACCCCGCGCCTTGAGCACATCTTTGGCACCGATCAGTTCGGCCGTGATGTTTTTGCCCGGATCATCCATGGCGGGCGCCTGTCCCTCTCGCTGAGTATTATCTCGATGTCGGTCGCGGTTGCAATCGGCGCCTGCATCGGCGCGGTGGCCGGTTACTACGGCGGCCGGGTTGACGATGTGCTGATGCGGCTGATGGACATTCTGCTTGCGATTCCGCCGATGCTGATGTCAATCTCGATTGTCGCGGCGCTGGGCCAGAGCATGATTAACCTACTCATTGCGCTCGCCATCGCCTATATCCCGGTTTTTGCACGGGTCATCCGCTCAACCATCCTCTCGATCAAGGGACAGGAGTTTGTCGAGGCGGCCCGCGCCTGCGGCACCAGCAACGCCCGGATCATCCTGCGCCATATCATCCCCAACGCGATCGGTCCGATTATCGTTGAGGCGACCCTGACGATGGGCGCGGCGATTCTGGTTATCTCCTCGCTGAGCTTCATGGGACTGGGCATCGAGCCGCCCGCGCCGGAATGGGGCACCATGCTCTATGAGGGCCGCGAGGTCATCCGTTCGAGCCCGTATCTCGTCATCTTCCCGGGCATTGCCATCGCGCTGTCGGTCATGTCGCTCAATCTGCTGGGCGACGGCCTGCGGGATGCGCTGGATCCCAGACTGAAGAATTAAGGAGGAACCCATGAGCGAACCTTTGCTGGAAATTAAGGACCTCGTGGTGGAATATCACACCGACGAGGCGGACGTGCACGCCCTCAACGGCATCTCCCTTTCGCTGGACAAGGGCGAAACCCTCGGCCTGGTCGGCGAGACCGGCGCCGGCAAGACGACCACCGCACTTTCGATCATGCGGCTGCTGCCAAAAAAGATCGGTGAGATCAAAAACGGTCAGATCCTTTTTGAGGGGGAGAACCTGCTGGACAAGACCGAGGCACAGATGCGGCTGATTCGGGGCGAGAGCATCTCGATGATCTTTCAGGACCCGATGACCAGCCTGAACCCGGTTATGCGGGTCGGCGATCAGATCCTCGAGGCGCTGCGGCTGCACCGGCCGGATATGTCCAAAGCTGAGCAGCAGAAGAAGGTCGACGAGATGCTCGAGATGGTCGGCATCCCGGCCGCGCGCAAGCGGGAGTATCCGCACCAGTTCTCCGGCGGGATGAAGCAGCGGGTGGTCATCGCCATTGCGCTGGCCCTTGAGCCCAAGCTGCTGATTGCCGACGAGCCGACCACCGCGCTGGACGTGACGATTCAGGCGCAGGTGCTGCAGATGATGAGCGACCTCAAGACCAAGCTGGACACCTCGATGCTGCTGATCACCCACGATCTCGGCGTCGTCAGCCAGACCTGCGACAAGGTCGCGGTCATGTATGCCGGCGAGGTGGTGGAGTACGGCCGGGCGGAGGACATCTTCCTGGGCAAGCAACATCACCCTTATACTGAGGGGCTGTTTGGCTCGCTGCCTGAACTGAACGCGACCGCCAAGCGCCTTTCCCCGATCAACGGACTGATGCCCGACCCGATGGCGCTGCCCGAGGGTTGCAAATTCCATCCCCGCTGCCCGCATTGCACCGAGCGGTGCAAAAAGGAGATCCCCGCTGTCCATCAGGACGGCGAACATATGATCCGCTGTCATCTGATGGATAAGGAGGTGCGGTGAATGGCGACCCCGATGCTGGAGATCAAACATCTCAAAAAATACTTTTCCACCCCGGCGGGCCAGCTGCACGCGGTGGATGATGTCAGCCTGACCATTGAGGCCGGGCAGACCCTCGGCGTGGTCGGCGAATCCGGCTGCGGCAAGTCCACCCTTGGACGGACGGTGCTGCGGCTGCTGGAGCCGACCAGCGGCGAGGTGCTGTACAACGGCACCGATATTACCAAGTTCAATCGCAAGCAGATGGTCGCGGCCCGCCAGGAACTGCAGATGATCTTTCAGGATCCCTATGCCTCGCTGAACCCGCGGCTGTCGGTTGCAGAGATCATCGCCGAGCCCCTGATCGTCAACAAGAAGTACAAGAATAAAAAAGAGATGTACGAGCGGGTGGGCCAGCTGATGGAGACGGTCGGCCTTGCGCCCCGACTGATGAACAGCTATCCCCATGAGCTGGACGGCGGCCGCCGTCAGCGGATCGGGGTGGCCCGCGCGCTGGCGACCGATCCCCGGTTCATCGTCTGTGATGAGCCGGTTTCGGCGCTGGACGTCTCGATTCAGGCCCAGATCCTCAACCTGCTGATGGATCTGCAGGACCAGCAGGGACTGTCTTACATGTTCATCACCCACGATCTGAGCGTGGTCAAGCACATCTCGAGCCATATCGCGGTCATGTATCTGGGCCGCTGCGTTGAGTACGCCGAGACCGAAGAGTTGTTTGCCCACCCCATGCATCCCTACACCCAGGCGCTGCTGGCGGCGATCCCGGTCATCGACATCACCCGCCGGGGCAAGAAGTGGGAGACTTTGCAGGGCGAGGTTACCTCGCCGATCAATCCCGCGCCCGGCTGCCGGTTCGCTCCCCGCTGCAAGTATGCCTGTGAGGGCTGCCATGCGGGCAACATGGAACTGCTGCAGATTTCGGCGGGCCATTGGGTGGCCTGCCCCTACGCGCGGTAAAAGGAGGAAGTTGGATGGCAACGATCCGTGAGAATTATGCCCGCCTGGTGCTCACCCGCGGGGTCAATCTGCAAAAGGATCAGATACTGGCGATTGACGCGCCGATCTGGACCAGCGACTTTGTCCATCTGCTGCTCGAGGAAGCTTATCGGCTGGGTGCGAAGGATGTCGTCATCCACTATGCCGACCCCGATGCAGAGCGTATCCGGCTGCAACACGCGTCGGATGAGACGCTCTGCGACGTGCCCCGCTGGCAGGTCGAAAGCCAGACGATCTACGGCGAGCAGAACGCCTGTTTTCTGCGGCTGGACTCGCAGGACCCCGATGGGATGAATGGCGTCGACCCGGCCAAGCTCTCGCTCTGGAAGAAGGCAACCAGCGCACCGCTGGCTGCGCTGCGGCTCAAGAAGATGTCCAACGATCTGGCCTGGAGCGGTGTACCGGTGCCCAACCCCCGCTGGGCAAAGAAGGTTTTTCCGGATTTGGAGGCGGATGCAGCGCTCGAGGCGCTTTGGCAGGCGGTTTACCGCTGCTGCTATGTCGGCGAGGAGAAGGCCGAAGCCGGCTGGGACGCCCATGTCGACGAGATGCAGCGCAATGTCAAAAAGATGAATGAGCTGGGGATTCGCAGCCTGCATTTTAAGAACGGAAAGGGCACCGATCTGACGATGGAGCTGTGTGACGGCGCGGTCTTTGCCGGCGGCATCTGCCATTGCCCCGAGCCGGACGGCATCGTCTTTGCCCCGAATATCCCGACCGAGGAGATCCTCTCCACCCCGCACAAGGACAAGGTCAACGGGGTGGTTTATAACACCCTGCCGCTGGTCTATGGCGGCAGTATCATCGACGATTTCTGCCTGACCTTCGAGGATGGCGTCGTGGTCGACTGGAAGTGCGGCAAGGGTGCTGACCTGCTGGCGGGTATTCTGGATACGGACAAGGGAACCCGCCGGCTGGGCGAGGTGGCGCTGGTGCCCTACGACTCGCCGATCAACCAGTTGGGGGTGCTGTTCTACGACACCCTGTTCGACGAGAATGCCTCCTGTCACCTCGCGCTCGGCGCGGGCTATGTCGATGTGGTTCCGGGCGGGGATCGCAGTACCCCGGCGCTGATCGCCCGGGGGCTGAACACCTCGATGCTCCATGTCGATTTTATGTTCGGCAGCAGCGATATGCGCTGTACTGCGTGCACCGCTGACGGGCGGGAAGTCGAGATTTTTCGTGACGGGTTGTTTGTGGTCTGAACTTGACAATCCGGCCCAAACGGGATAAAATCAGACCATGAAATGCTGGGAAGGAGAGGGCAGCGGTGCGGTTTCCCCAAGAGAGCCTGCGGTGGGTGCGAGCAGGTGGAACCGGCCGCGGCGGTCGCTCCGGAGCAGGCAGGTGAATGTGCGTCGCATGCTGCGGCGCAGTAGCTGTGCCCGTTTTCCGCGTTA
>CALXBG010000073.1 GCA_944386485.1 uncultured Pygmaiobacter sp.
TGGCCGACACCCTGAACAAGGCGTATCCCATCGTTTCCGGCATCATGACCACCGTTCACGCCTACACCGGCGACCAGATGATCCTCGACGGCCCGCAGCGCAAGGGCGACCTGCGTCGTGCCCGCGCTGGCGCGCAGAACATCGTTCCCAACAGCACCGGCGCTGCGAAGGCGATCGGCCTGGTTATCCCCGAGCTGAACGGCAAGCTGATCGGCTCCGCCCAGCGTGTGCCCGTTCCCACCGGCTCCACCACCATCCTGGTTGCCGTTGTCAAGGGCAAGGACGTCACCAAGGAGTCCATCAACGCCGCGATGAAGGCCGCTTCCAGCGAGAGCTTCGGCTACACCGAGGAGCAGCTGGTTTCCTCCGACGTCATCGGCATGCGCTACGGCAGCCTGTTTGACGCCACCCAGACCATGGTCACCAAGATCGACGACGACACCTATCAGGTTCAGGTCGTGTCCTGGTACGACAACGAGAACAGCTACACCAGCCAGATGGTTCGCACCATCAAGTACTTCGCCGAGCTGTAATCGGATAAACGCAACTGTCATTTTGGACCCCGCGAAAGCGGGGTCCTTTTTCTTTGCGGTGTTTATTGTCACCGGAGCAGAAAAACAGCGCCGGGCGCGTTTTGAATCGCGCCCGGCGCCGTTTGATTGCAGATTATTTTTTTCGGGCTGAAACGAGCAGCATCATCGGGCGGCGCATTTCATCCTTCATCCCGGTGATATGCAGCATCTCTGCGGGCGGATGCGGCTCGATAACATGCTGGAGGACAAAGCCGCTGCACAGAAGTGTGTTCAGATAGCTGGTCAGGGTGCGGTGATACTTGATCACCTTTTCTCCGAGAAAGATGGCCTCCCTTTGCCCTTCGTAGTAATAGTTATCCACCGGAAAGTGCAGAATCTTTCCATCCTGATCGTAATACCAGTCCTGAGTGCCGTAGGCAGTAAAAACCGGATGCTCGACCGAAAAGACAAAACTGCCGTCCGGCCGCAGCCAGTCAAAGATATTGGCAACCAGCGGCGCAAAGTCTTTTACATAATGAAAGGCGAGGGAACTTAAAACCACGTCAAAGGTGCCTGCTGCAAACTGCAGGTCCTCCATGGCAGCGCGCCGGTATTCGATTTGTGGGGCGGCGTTGATCCGACGCGCGGTCGAGAGCATCTTTTCCGAGATGTCGGTTCCCAGCACCCTTGCGGCATTGTGTTCGGCGGCATACCTGCAATGCCAGCCGTAGCCGCAGCCCAGATCCAGAACGCTTTTGCCCTGAAAGGCGGGAAGAATTTTTTGAAGCTCAGACCATTCGCCCGCGCCCTGCAGACCTTTTTGAGAGCGCAGCATCTGACTGTATTTTTGAAAAAAGACTTCATCGTCGTATTTGTTTTCTTTCATTTTCATATCCTCCCATGTAAATAGTCAGAAGTTTTTTGATATTTACATGGGTTTATGCAATCTTTTGGCACAGGATACCGCGACGCATCCGGATCAGCTCCTTTCCGGTACGCAGACATTGTAACGCGTTTAAGATGAAAAATCTATGGCGTATTTGAAACGCGAAGGGAACGGCTGCTGCAAGAAGTGTTTTGAATCGATCAAAGTCAGCGTAGAAAAGCGCATTGCGTACTGTATTGCAGGAATATTGGAGACAAAATCAGGGTTCCGCTTTTTTGAAAAGCGGAATCATTTTTTGTGTGACAAAGTCGTCTGCCGGGTATGTATAAATGCGGGAAAAGAACCAACAATAGGGATAAACCGGCGCTGCACGGGCGCTTGAAAACCGGAGCAGCGCAAAAAAACAGCTGGCGGGACCCGGAGGGCCCGGCCCCCGCGGCGCGAAAGGAATTAAAGAGATGGAGAACAAAAACAAATTTTCCTCGATGTGGAAGGGCAAGGGGTTTTACATCGCGCTGGGGGTCTGCGTCTTTGCGGCGGTGGCCTCGAGCGCGCTGGCGATCAACAGGATGATCGGTGGACTGCAAACGGAGAATCCGGGCAGCAGTTTATCGACGGAAAGTGGGGTGCTGAATCCGTGGGATCAGGGAGAAGAGGTCGGAAAGAACGAGGAAGATTTGCCGGTAGAGCAGACACCTTCCTCCTCCTCGCAGAGTGGGGATTCTTCCTCTTCTGCATCTGGCGATGCGTCCGCGACGCCGCAAGAGTCCGTCGATGGACAGACGGCGCAAGAGCCCTCCTTCAATTTGCCGGTCGCTGGTAGAATTGTGGCTCCGTATAGCGGGGATGAGCTGGTCTATAACCAGACGCTGGCAGACTGGCGCACCCATAACGGCATCGACATCGCTGCCGATTCGGGGACGGCAGTCACCGCAGCAATGGCCGGAGAGGTAACCTTTGTCGGCGAGGACGGCAGCTGGGGACAGGTGGTAGAGATCACCAGCGGCGAACTGATGCTGCGTTACTGCGGATTTGCCGCGTCGCCTGCGGTCGAGGTTGGCGACCAGGTCGCGCAGGGACAACAGCTGGGTACGTTGGGCGAAGTGCCTGCCGAGCTGGCAGAAGCGCCGCACCTGCATCTCGAGGCAACGCGTTCCGGCGCATGGATTGATCCCGCCACGCTGATCGAGGGCGAATAAACAGAATGAAAATCAGATTAAAAGCGGGCTTTGCCCGCTTTTTTCTTTTGCGAGTGAGGCCGAAAAAGGGGATCTTCGGATAAGATACGACAAAATCCTTTACACAGGATTTACATTCAACCCCTTGTGGCGGGTGAAATGAATGTGGTATCGTAAAAAAGGTAAATTTTGTGTCCGTATTTTGTAAAAAAGGAGTAACCCATGACCATCTCACTTGCAGATTTTCTCTCGCAGCTGATTGCAAATCCGCCGCTTGCGATCACAGCGCTGCTCACCCTTGGGGTGATTCTTGTCAATGGCTGGACCGATGCGCCCAATGCGATTGCAACCTGTGTTTCCACCCGCAGCATCGGGGTTCGCGCGGCAATTTTGATGGCCGCAGTTATGAACTTTGCGGGCGTTCTGGGAATGACCGCACTCAACGCAACCGTCGCGCAAACGATCTATAACATGGTAGATTTTGGCGACGCGGCGGGGGAAAGCCTTGTTGCGCTGTGTGCGGCGATGGTGGCGATCGTCACCTGGGCGACGGCGGCCTGGGCGTTTGGTATTCCCACCAGCGAGAGCCATGCGCTGATCGCCGGGCTTTCGGGTGCGGCAATCGCGCTGCATGGCGGCCTTGGCGGAATCAATGGCGCCGAGTGGGTCAAGGTGCTGTATGGACTGGCGCTTTCCACCGTGTTGGGTTTTGGCTTGGGCTGGCTGTGCGCGAAGGGAACGGCTTTTTTCTGCCGTTCGATGGATCGCAGACACACCGCAGGCTTCTTTCGGTGGGCACAGATCGGCGGCGGCGCGGCGATGGCCTTCATGCACGGCGCGCAGGATGGTCAGAAATTCATGGGCGTTTTTCTGCTGGGCATCTTTTTGGCACAGGGTAACGCCGGTGCGGATGAATTTATTATCCCGGTCTGGCTGATGCTGCTGTGCAGCGCGGTCATGGCGCTGGGTACCAGCATCGGTGGTTACCGCATTATCAAGTCGGTCGGAATGGACATGGTCAAGCTGGAAAAATATCAGGGCTTTTCTGCGGATCTCGCCGGCGCGGGATGCCTGCTCATCTCCTCTTTGACCGGGTTGCCGGTCAGCACGACCCACACCAAGACCACCGCGATTATGGGAGTCGGCGCGGCAAAGCGATTGTCCAGCGTCAACTGGGGCGTTGTGCGGGAGATGACCCTTACCTGGGTGCTCACCTTCCCTGGGTGCGGCCTGATCGGCTGGTTGATGGCAAAACTCTTTATCTGGATGTTCTAAAAGAATATTTTGCGTGATTTTGCTGAAAAAAACAAAACTGGAAAGGAAAAAAGAGAATGGCAAAGCATCAGGAAAACAATTATTTCAAATTGCTCACCGAGCTGGTGGATTACGCCGCGCAGGCCGCACGGAAACTGCAGGATAGCCTGACCGGATTCAGCCCCGAGCAACTGCCGGCACAGCTGGATGAGATGCATCAGATCGAGCATGCGGCGGATCTGGCCAATCATGATTTGAATGATAAGCTGGTGCGGGAGTTTATCACTCCCATTGAACGGGAGGACATCGCAAATCTCGCGGCCCAGATCGATGATATTACCGACGAGATCGAGGATGTTTTGCTGCGGGTGTATATGTATAATATCCGTGTGCTGCGGCCGGAGCTGGAGCAGTTCCTCAGGTTGATTGTCGACTGTACTGCCCTGCTGTGCGAGGTGATGCAGGAATTTGAAAACTTCCGCCGCTCCAAGACCATCAAGGAGAAGATCATCCGGATCAACGATCTGGAAGAGCAGGGAGACCGGCTTTATCGAGAGGCGATCCGGGCGCTGTATACCCAGCAGACCACCGCGGAGGAGAAGCTGGTCTGGACGACGCTGTTCGATTGCTGCGAGCGCTGCTGTGATGCCTGCGAGCACACTAGTGAGGCGGTCGAGGCTGCAATGATGAACAATACCTAAATATCGCGCACCCTAAAAAAACAGGAGAAACCCTCCTGTTTTTTTGTGCGCCAGCTGCGGATAAGCGGATGAAAATCAGCGGCAAATCAGACAACGAAAGCTGTTAAATTTTCGCAAAATTGGAGGGTTGAACAAATCGGGAGAAAGCTGTTTATTTTTTAACAATCCCCCTTGCAAGACGGCTTACATTGTGATATATTTAACATGTTCCATAAGAGGAAAAACCTCTTAAAAAACCGAGAGAAACAGAGACAGGGTAGATCGAAAAAGGCATTAAAAAATGGAGGGAACTATTATGTCTAAGGAAATCGTACTCGTAGGCGCCTGCCGTACCGCCATCGGCAAGATGGGCGGCGCTCTTTCCACCGTCCCCGCCGAGCAGCTGGGCGCGATCGTGATGAAGGAAGCCATGAAGCGCGCTGGCATTGCTCCCGAGCAGATTGACGAAGTGCTTTTCGGCAATGTGCTCACCGCCGCGCAGGGCCAGAGCCCGGCTCGTCAGGCTGCGGTTCATGCCGGTATCCCCTACAGCGTGCCCGCAATGACCCTCAACAACGTCTGCGGCAGCGGCCTGAAGGCGATCAATCTGGCTGCCGCGATGATCCAGGCCGGTGAGGCTGAGATCGTGATGGCCGGCGGTATGGAGAACATGTCGATGGCTCCCTATGCGCTGACCAAGGCTCGTTTTGGCTATCGTATGAACAACTCCACCGTGGTTGACACCATGGTCAACGATGCGCTGTGGGATGCGTTTAACGACTACCACATGGGCATCACCGCTGAGAACGTGGCTGAGGAGTACGGCATCACCCGCGAGATGCAGGATGAGTTCGCCGCCCAGAGCCAGCAGAAGTGCGAGGCTGCCCGCAAGGCCGGCAAGTTCGACGCTGAGATCGTCGGCGTGCCCGTCAAGATGAAGAAGGAGACCGTTATCGTCGATAAGGACGAGGGCCCCCGTGATGGTGTGACCAAGGAGAGCATCTCCAAGCTGCGCCCCGCCTTCCGTGCTGACGGCACCGTTACCGCCGCCAACGCTTCCGGCATCAACGACGGCGCTGCCGCGGTTATCGTCATGAGCGCGGACAAGGCCAAGGAGCTGGGCGTGAAGCCGATGGCTCGCTGGGTTGGCGGCGCTTCCGGCGGCGTGGATCCCGCTGTCATGGGTGTCGGTCCCGCTACCTCCACCAAGAAGCTGTTCGAGAAGACCGGTCTGCGGATCAACCAGATGGACCTCATCGAGGCCAACGAGGCGTTCGCCGCGCAGAGCCTTGCGGTTGGCAAGCTGCTCAACTGGGATCCCGAGAAGGTCAACGTCAACGGCGGTGCTATTGCTCTGGGCCACCCTGTCGGCGCTTCCGGCTGCCGCATCCTGGTCACTCTGCTGCACGAGATGCAGCGCCGTGGTTCCAAGTACGGCCTGGCCACCCTGTGCGTCGGCGGCGGCATGGGCGTCTCCACCATCGTTGAGGGGATCAAATAAGCAGTTCCCCGACCACAAAACATAAAGGAGAGACCAAGCATGGGCTTTGTTAAGGTAGAGAATAAGGAAGGCTACGCCATCCTCACCATCGACCGTGAGAAGGCGCTCAACGCCCTCAACAGCGAGGTGCTGGGCGATCTCGAGGCCGCAATTGACGGTCTGGACCTCGACGCGGTGCGTGCGCTGATCATCACCGGCGCCGGTTCCAAGAGCTTTGTTGCGGGCGCCGATATCGGCGAGATGAGCTCCCTGACCAAGGCGGAGGGCGAGGCCTTCGGCAAGAAGGGCAACGATGTCTTCCGCAAGATCGAGAGCCTGCCCATCCCGGTCATCGCTGCGGTCAACGGTTTTGCGCTGGGCGGCGGCTGTGAGCTGTCCCTGTCCTGCGATATCCGTCTGGCGAGCGAGAATGCCCGCTTCGGCCAGCCCGAAGTCGGTTTGGGCATCACCCCGGGCTTTGGCGGCACCCAGCGGCTTGCCCGTACCATCGGGGTCGGCAAGGCCAAGGAGCTGCTGTACACCTGCGCGCAGGTAAAGGCTCCCGAGGCGCTGGCTCTGGGCCTGGTCAATGCGGTTTATCCGATCGAGGAGCTGCTGCCCGCTGCCGAGAAGATGGCGGCGGCCATCGCGGCAAACGCTCCCATCGCAGTACGCGCGACCAAAAAGGCGGTCAACGACGGCCTGCAGGTCGATATCGACAAGGCGATCGAGATCGAGGAGAAGCTGTTCGGCAGCTGCTTTGAGAGCGCCGATCAGCGCGAGGGCATGGCGGCCTTCCTGGAGCGCCGTCCCCACGCACCCTATCAGAATAAGTAAATAATGCACGCCAGCGTGGGCGGGTTGCCGTCCGCGCTGGTTTTCATCATCCCGACAGAGGGGCAACAGAACATATCAGGAGGTTTTCAAGATGAAGGTTGGTATTATTGGCGCCGGCACCATGGGCTCCGGCATCGCGCAGGCCTTTGCTCAGGCCGGCAACGAAGTATGTCTCTGCGATATCAAGGCCGAGTGGGCTGAGGGCGGCAAGGCGAAGATCGCCAAGGGCCTGGCTGGCCGTGTAGCCAAGGGCAAGATGGAGCAGGCGGACGCCGACGCGATCACCGCGCGGATCACCACCGGCACCAACGAGATCGTCAAGGACTGCGATCTGGTTGTCGAGGCTGCGCTGGAGAAGATGGACCTCAAGAAGGAGCTGTTCAAGCAGCTGGACGAGCTGTGCAAGCCCGAGTGCATCCTCGCTTCCAACACCTCCTCTCTCTCGATCACCGAGATTGGCGCCGGGCTCTCCCGCCCCGTCATCGGCATGCACTTCTTCAACCCCGCTCCGGTCATGAAGCTGGTTGAGGTCATCGCCGGCGAGAACACCCCCGACGAGACCGTTGCGAAGATCGTTGAGATCAGCGAGGCCATCGGCAAGACCCCCGTTCAGGTCAAGGAGGCCGCCGGCTTCGTGGTCAACCGCATCCTGATCCCGATGATCAACGAGGCCATCGGCATCTATGCTGACGGTGTTGCTTCAGTTGAGGGCATCGACACCGCGATGAAGCTGGGCGCCAACCACCCGATGGGCCCCCTGGCTCTGGGCGATCTGGTCGGTCTGGACATCGTGCTGGCCATCATGGAGGTTCTGCAGAGCGAGACCGGCGATCCGAAGTATCGTCCGCACCCGCTGCTCCGCAAGATGGTGCGCGCCGGCAAGCTGGGCCGCAAGACCGGCATCGGCTTCTATGACTACCGCAAATAATCTGAACCACACCCACAAAGGACGGAGTTTCTCCGCCCTTTGTGTTTCAATGTAATATCCGGATATTGGAGGAGAATACAGATGGACTTTGTACTGAGCAAAGAACATGAGATGGCGCGCACCCTGTTCCGGGAGTTCGCTGAAAAAGAGGTTAAGCCTCTCGCCGCCGAGATCGACCAGACCGAGCGGTTCCCCACCGAGACGGTGGAAAAGCTGAAGAAGTACGGCTTCCTTGGCATCCCCTTCCCCCGCGAGGTCGGCGGCCAGGGCTGCGACACCCTGACCTATGTGCTCTGCATTGAGGAGCTGTCCAAGGTCTGCGCCACCACCGGCGTTATCGTTTCGGCGCACACCTCTCTGGGCACCGACCCCATCAAGAAGTTCGGCACCCCCGAGCAGCAGGAGAAGTACCTCAAGAAGCTGGCCAGCGGCGAGTATCTGGGCGCTTTTGCCCTAACCGAGCCGGGCGCCGGCACCGATGCTTCCGGCCAGCAGACCAAGGCTGTCCTCGTCGGGGATCACTATGTCCTCAACGGCAGCAAGATCTTCATCACCAACGGCGGTCAGGCCGATACTTACATCGTTTTCGCGATGACCGACAAGTCCAAGGGGACCAAGGGCATCTCCGCTTTCATCGTGGAGAAGGGCTTCCCCGGATTCTCGATCGGCAAGAAGGAGGACAAGCTGGGCATCCGTGCTTCCTCCACCACCGAGCTGATTTTCGAGAACTGCATCGTTCCCAAGGAGAACCTGCTGGGCGCCGAGGGCAAGGGCTTCAGCATCGCGATGCAGACCCTCGACGGCGGCCGTATCGGTATCGCCGCGCAGGCGCTGGGCATTGCTGCCGGCGCTCTGGACGAGGCCAAGAAGTATGTCAACGAGCGCAAGCAGTTTGGCCGTCCGATCTCCAAGTTCCAGAACACCCAGTTCGTCTTTGCGGACCTCGCCACCAAGGTTGAGGCTGCCCGTATGCTGGTTTACAAGGCTGCGATGGCGAAGGACACCCAGAAGCGTTTCAGCGTTGAGGCTGCGATGGCGAAGCTCTTTGCCGCCGAGACCGCGATGGAGGTTACCACCAAGGTGGTCCAGATGTTCGGCGGCTACGGCTACACCCGCGACTATCCGGTTGAGCGGATGATGCGTGACGCCAAGATTACCGAGATCTACGAGGGCACCAGCGAGGTGCAGCGCATGGTCATCGCCGGTAATCTGCTGTAACGAGAGGGAAGGAGAGTCAACACCATGAACATCGTAGTTTGCATCAAGCAAGTTCCCGATACCAATGAGGTCAAGA
>CALXBG010000074.1 GCA_944386485.1 uncultured Pygmaiobacter sp.
AAGTGATTGTTGGAGGGTATGATGAAGATGGTAATAAAGACCCGTCCATGTTGACCTTTATCTACAAGACCGGCTTTAAGAATAGCGTGGACGGTAGTAACTTCAAACCGCCGAGAAAGAATAGCAAAGCAGCAAAACAACGCGCCGGTTTGTGTTCCCATACAACCGACGATACAAAGTCAACGTGTTCCTATCATAGTGACGACACACCTAGAGACGGTTGTACAACTAACACATGGATAAATGGTAAGGGGGGCCCTTTCGGGACCCCCTTTTTTTTGAGATTTATTCATTCTGCAAACGCGGAAAATGCCAGATAGCACATGTAAATATCGGCTTTGGCCGCAACCTCATAGGGCGCGTGCATCGAAAGCAGCGGTACACCGATATCCACAACATCGATATTGTGGTTAGCAACATATTTTGCTACCGTGCCACCGCCGCCGATGTCCACCTTCCCCAGCTCGCCGGTCTGCCAGATAACCCCGCTGCGATCAAGGATACCGGTGAAGAAAGCCATTGTTTCAGCCGAGGCATCAGAGGTTGAGCTCTTACCCCGTGCGCCGGTGTATTTGGTCACAACAACACCTTTGTTGAGCCGGGCGACATTGTTCTCCTCAAAAACATCGGCAAAGGTGGGATCATAGGCTGCATTCACATCGGCAGACAAGCAGTTGCTCTTTGCCAGTACCGTCTTGATATCGGCACCCTGTCCCTGTGCCAGATAGCTTAGATAATGGACAAGGTAAGCCGAGGCGAGACCGGTATTGCCATCGGATCCGGTTTCTTCCTTGTCGGTCAAACAGGTAACCGTTGTATGCCGAGGTGCCTTGATGTCAATCTCCGCACACAGCGCCGCGTAAGCGCAGACCCGGTCATCATGTCCGTAGGCGGCGATCATGCTGCGGTCAAAACCGAGATCCCGCGCCTCAAAAGCCGGTACGATCTCCAGCTCGGCACAGGCGAAATCGCGTTCAATGATACCATATTTTTCATGCAGCAGCTGCATGGTGGCAAGCTTAACCCGGTTTTTGATCTCTTCATCGGGATAGGGTTGCGAGCCAACCAGCAGGTTGAGCTCCTCCCCTTTCACACCATCGGCGAGCGGCCGCCGGTCCTGATCCTTAGAGAGATGAGGAAGCAGGTCGCTGATGGTGAAGATGGGATCGCCCGGCTCTTCGCCGATTTTTACCCGAACCGTCTGCCCGTCCGGCCGCACAAACACACCATGAATCGAAAGCGGGATCGCAGTCCATTGATATTTCCGCAGCCCGCCGTAATAATGCGTCTTGAAGTAGGCAAGATCGCCTTTTTCATACAGCGGGTTCTGCTTGAGGTCCAGCCGCGGGGAGTCGATATGTGCGGCATTGATCCGCACACCCTCGCTCACCGGCAGACTGCCAAAGGTGGAAGCAAGCAGCGCCTTTCCGCGGTTGACCCAGTAAACCTTGTCACCCGGCTGATAACTGGCCAGCGGATCATAGCGACGGTAACCGGCGGCGTCCAGCAATACAACTGCCTCTTCGATAAACTCCCGTTCGGTCTTTGCGCGGTTGAGGAACTGCCGGTATTCCTCGCAGTAGGCCCAGGTCTTCTCTTTCAGCTCCGGCCGCGCGTCGAGCACATTCGGCGCTTTGTAGAGCAGCTGTTCTTCCAGCTGCTTTGCGGCGCTCTTTTCCTTTTCCATTTTTCTGCCTCCTACTCAGCGATAAAGCTGTTGGTATCTGTCATAAGCACGACCGACTTTTTCGACATATCGCGCCATCTGCGGATAAGGAAACTCGGCGAGGGTAGCTTCACTCGCAGCATATTCCTCCTGTGCAAGCAGCTGGTCTACCGTTCCCCATCCGCTGTGATAGGCCGCGCAGGCGGTGGCAAGATCGTTGCCATATCGTTCGAGACAGCAGTCAAGGTAATAGCTGCCAAACCGAATGTTGACCTGTGGATCCCAGAGATCGTCAAAGGTCAAATCCTCCTGCGGTGCAATTTTGAGTTTAATCCAGGCAAAGGTCTCTTCAGTAATCTGCATTAGGCCTCGCGCGCCGGCATCGGACTGCGCTTTCTCATCAAATCCGCTCTCAGTACGGATTACGGAGTAGATCACAAAAGGGTCCATCTGGTACTCTGCGGCGTACTGCTCTACCGTCTCCTGATATCCCAGCGGGTAACTATACTTTTCAATTTTTCGGATTAACCACGGTGCAATCAGCAGCATTACAAGGATTGCTGCGAGCAGCAAAACCAGTAGTGCTGTGTTTTTGTGGGGTTTTGTCATGGATCGGTTCCCTTGATCCTTTCTAAAAACTGTTCGGTCTTCTGACGAAGCTGATCCAGCGTGCCGGTATTTTCTAGTACCAAATCTGCACGCTCATGCAAAAAAGCGTTTGAAACCTGACGATCCAGCCGATCCTGTGCAGCAGAGCGAGAGACCCCGTCCCGCTGCATGATTCGGCTGATCTGATTTTCCCGATCACCAACTACCGCCACGATCATATCACACAAAGATGCAAAAGGTGTGTCGATTATCAGCGCGCCGTCAAGAAAAGCAAGGGTATTGCCCTGTTGTTCAAGCAGCACGAGCCGGTGGCGCAGCTCTTCCAAAATCAACGGCGTAGTAATTTCAGTCAGCTGACGATGTGCATCGGGGTCAGCAAAGATTCGCTCGCCAAGCTGACGGCGCAGCAGCCTTCCCTGCTCGTCACAGATTTGCGGTCCAAAGACCTGTACCAGCTTTTGCAGATACTGGCTTCCGGGAACGGCAATCTCCCGGGAGATCGCATCGCCGTCCAGCACCGGATATCCCCATGCGGTCAGCCAGCCACAGACCGTGGACTTTCCGCTGCCGGAAGTTCCTGTAATGCCAATTACCTTCACAATTCCACCACCTGAAATGCCGCCGCCCGGATCAGCCGATTATAGACCGCCATCGAAAGGCCATCCTGTGCGGGGCAATGGGCATAGACAACCTTCGCATTCCGATCGTCCGCCTCCCGCAGCGCCGCAAACAGCGCATGCGCCTGCGAAGCGGGATCATCCGCCCGGCCACAGGGAATACAGGGCAGATCGAGCAACGCTTCCTCTCCCTCGTAGCACATGGCGAATGCGCCGTCCTGTGCATGAGACGCCAGATAAGCACGATAGGCCTCAAACGAGCCCTTGAGAATAATGACATTCGCTCGGGGCGAATAATGCTTATACTTCATACCGGGCGAAGCAGCGACCTCACCGTCGGCAAGTTTGTTGAGGATCGCGGAGGAAAGTGCGACTTCACGGCCCAGCGCCGCCTCCAACTGTTCCTTGGTAATATAACCCGGGCGCAGCAGCGTCGGTTTATCACCCGCAACGGTGATCACAGTAGATTCCACCCCGACCGAGCAGGGACCGCCATCGATGATCAGCGGCACCCGACCCTTGAGATCCCGAAAGGTATGCTCCGCCGTCGTCGGACTAGGCAATCCGGAGAGGTTTGCCGAGGGCGCGGCAAGCGGCAACCCGCTGGCACGGATGATCTCCCTGGCCACAGGATGGGAAGGCATCCGAACAGCGACGGTATCCAGCCCGGCGCTGGTCGTGCCAGGAATCGCATCGCTCTTTTCCATAATGATGGTCAGCGGGCCGGGCCAGAACGCCTGAGCCAGTTGATAGGTTTCCTGCGGGATCCTTCTGACTACCCGGTCCAATTCCTCCATGCAGGAGATGTGTACAATCAGCGGATTATCCTGCGGACGCCCTTTTGCCTCAAAAATCTTTTTGACCGCCGCGCTGTTGGTCGCGTCGGCTGCAAGGCCATAAACCGTTTCGGTCGGTATTCCGACCGTCTCCCCCGCGCGCAGCAACCGGGCGGCCTCCTCAATCGCCTGTGGCGATGCCGTGAGCAACTTTGTCTCCATCTCTCTCACTCCTACTCCTACTGTGAATCCGAGGATTGCAGCTTTTGCGCCTGATCTGCGGTGATCAGGGCGTCGACCAGCTCGTCCAATCCACCATCGAGCACAGCATCCAGCTTATACAGAGTCAATCCAATGCGATGGTCGGTCACCCGGCTCTGCGGAAAGTTATAAGTTCGAATCCGTCCGCTGCGATCCCCTGTGCCAACCTGACTTTTTCGGTCGGCTGAGATCTGCGCGTGCTGCGCTTCACGCTGTTGTTGCAGCAGCCGGCTGCGAAGCACCCGCAGCGCTTTATCCTTGTTCTTGTACTGACTGCGCTCATCCTGACATTCGACCACCATACCGGTTGGCAGATGAGTCACCCGGATTGCCGACGAGGTCTTGTTGATATGCTGTCCACCGGCGCCGGAGGAACGGAAGGTATCAATCCGTAAATCCTTGGGGTCAAGCTCAAACTCAACCTCCTCCGCCTCCGGCATTACCGCGACGGTGGCGGCCGAAGTATGGATCCGGCCTTGTGTTTCGGTTTCCGGAATCCGCTGAACTCGATGGGTTCCTCCTTCAAACTTCAAACGGCTGTACGCGCCTTCGCCGCTTACTGTAAAGCTGATTTCCTTGATGCCTCCAAGTTCTGTCTCGCTGACGCCGTTGACCTCAATCTCCCAGTTTTTGGACTGTGCATACATGACATACATGCGATAAAGACTATGGGCGAAGAGCGCGGCCTCCTCCCCACCGGTTCCGCTGCGGATCTCAACGATGACATTTTTGTCGTCATTTTCATCCCGCGGCAGCATCAACAGCTTGAGCTGCTGCTCAAGCTCAGCGCAAAGCGCCTTTTTTTCTGTGTATTCCTGCTGGACCATCTCCTTAAATTCAGGATCGAGACCTCCCTCGTCCAGCAAACCGCGCGCCTCTTCCAATGCGGTCGTGGCGCCGGCGTATTCCTCATACTTCTCAATCAGCGGGGTCAATCGCTTATACTCGCGCATCAGAGCACGATACCGGCTGTTTTCTCCAATCACCGCCGGATCGGTCAACTGATTTCCAATTTCTTCATAATGCCGCCGCACTTCGGCGAGCTTTTCCAGCATAGGCCGCGGTCTTCCTTTCTCGTCCTACAAAGACGTTATCTTATACCTGGTCGCCGCGAAGAATCTTTTTAATATTCCGCTCGATCTTTGCGCGCGGGACCATGACTTCATGTCCACATTTGAGACAGCGGATGCGAAAATCCATCCCCACCCGCAGAACATCAAATTCATTGCCGCCGCAGGGGTGCGGCTTTTTCATCTGCAGATGATCTCCTACCCGCACGTCCATTTCGTTTCACCTCGGTTATTTATATGCCATTTTTCAGCCTTTCTATTATAGTACAATCCCTGACGATGTGCAAATATTCAGCGAAATCACAGCATATAGTTTAGATGACGGCGCGCGGGAAGGCGCAGTCCCCGCGCGTAGCTGGCGGAGGACACTTTCCGCCCCGAATCTGTGCCGCAAAGCTGGGGCTTCAAAAGCGGCATCCGGAGGGGGAAATCAAATGGAATATGCCGCGGAAGACCGGATTCTGTCTTGTACCGGCTTTTCACTTGCAAAGCTGAATGAGGCGATGAGACGAGGAACGATTCTGCAGAGCACAGCGCTGCTCTATGACACCGACAAGAATCTTCATTTTACAATCGGGGGTTTTCCTGCGCTGATGCCACACAAGGAATGTGCCGACGGATTGGAGAGTGGCGCGGTGCGGGATATTGCGGTCATCACCCGAGTTGGCAGGCCGACCTGTTTTGTCATCACCGGAATTGGACCCGGACCCACGCTCACTCTTTCCCGGGCAAAGGCACAGCAGCGCTGCAAAAAAGAATATCTGAATCGACTGCGTCCCGGAGATATTATCCGCTGTACCGCAACCCACATTGAATCCTTTGGGGTCTTTTGTGACGTCGGTTGCGGCATCAGCGCACTACTGCCCATCGATTGCCTCTCTGTTTCCCGGATCTCCTCGCCGGCTGATCGGGTTCAGGTTGGACAGCAGCTGACCTGCGTGGTTCGTCAGCGGGATGATCAAGGTAGACTGGTGCTGAGCATGAAGGAATTGCTCGGCAGCTGGCAGCAGAATGCCGATCTGTTCCAGATTGGCATGACGGTACTTGGCATTGTGCGGAGCGTGGAGGACTATGGGGTTTTCATTGAACTGACCCCGAATCTTGCCGGGCTGGCAGAGTATACCGATGCGCTTTCGCCTGGCGATGCCGTCAGCGTATACATCAAAAATATTCTGCCCCAGAAGATGAAGATCAAGTTGGTTGTTCTCAGCAAACTGTCAGAGCGGCCGAAGCCGGTTCCTCCACGGTTGTTTATTGACGGCGGCCACCTGGATGAGTGGGTCTATTCCTGTCAGGGTGCCAAACGAAGGGTCGGTACCGTTTTTTCAGAGAAACTTCCCGCACGGGAAGGTTGAGCGCAGGGTCGGACTGTGCTATACTGATATCAGTTCTAGATTTTGCAAAGCAAACCGTGCGGCCCGCAGAGCCGCCGCTTTTGAAGGAGAACCCACATCATGTCCAATCAAGCTTTCACCGGCGGCGTTCGTCCGGGGGGGCTGACCACCTCCACCGAAATTCGAATTCTGCTGTGCTATCTGCTCAAATCTGTGAATATCCCGCTTACCCGCGCCGAGATCGAGGGCGCGCTGCTGGGGGAAGAACTGGTAAATTATTTTGAACTGTCTGACGCGCTCGATAAGCTCTGTGAGCTGGGGCATTTGACCCAGACCGCACAGGGTTATCAGGTTACCCCAAGCGGCAGGGATCTTGCCGACACTTTATCGAGCGAGTTGCCCCGCTCGGTCCGGGAATCCGCAATCAACGCAGTACTTGCAGCGCAGCAGTATAAACGAAAACTTGCCCAGCACAAAGCACAGATCGTCAAAACCGAAGACGGTGGCTGGCGCGCCTGCTGTACCATAGAGGATCTGGGCGAGCCGGTCTTCTCCTTTGAACTCTATCTGCCCGATGAATTGACGGCAAATGCGGTAAAGGAGCGGTTTATCACGGATGGGGACCAGATCTTCCGCTGTATGCTCGGGCTATTGACCGGAAATCGGCAGATGGCGATTGATGCAATCAGCAGCTGCGACAAAAAGGACAAAGAAGAATAAACAAAAACCGACGCTGGCTTTTCGCTCCGCGTCGGTTTTTTGTTTAAGACTGTTTTCCCTCGACAATGCCCTTTCCGAACAAGACATTGGTGATGGTCTTGAAAAAAATCAAGACATCCAGCCGAAAGCTGATATGGGCGGCATAGTACCCGTCCAGTTCCGCCTTGACTGGAATGGGCAACTCGTCCCGGCCGTTAACCTGCGCCCACCCGGTCAGACCCGGGGTAAGGTTATTTGCGCCATACCGATCCCGCTCGGCAATCAGGTCGTACTGATTCCACAGCGCGGGGCGAGGTCCAACAATGCTCATCTGTCCCATCAAAATATTGAATAGCTGGGGCAGTTCGTCCAAACTGGTCTTACGCAGAAAATGACCCACCGGCGTGATGGAACTTTCAGCGTTTTGCAGCAGATGGGTGGGTACATCGTGCGGGGTATCGGCGCGCATGCTGCGGAACTTGAGAATCTCGAAATATTTCTTGTTCTTCCCCACCCGCTTTTGCCGGAACAACACCGGTCCCTTACTGGTGCATTTGACCAGCAGCGCCAAAATCAGCAGCAGCGGTGAGAGAAGTACAATGCCCAGAAAAGAACACAGAATATCAAGCAGACGTTTGATGACGCGATACATGTCATCCCTCCTGATGGGATATTAGAGGTTCTCAGCACTCATGGTTAAAGGTGGGCACCATCTCGCTGATAAAGGCAAGCAGCTTTTTGCTGTCGTTGGAATAGGCAATCTCCTTAAGGGTGGTCAGATGGGTAAAGAAGTTTTCCTTATCCATCTTGAGCGGTGCACCGACAAAGATTTTGCGGTTTGCGGTTTTGTGCACACTCTCTTCATCCATCGTCAGCTCTTCAAATAACTTTTCGCCGGGTCTCAGACCGGTAAAGACAATATCGACATCGCGATACGGGATAAATCCGGCAAGCTTGATCAGATTCTCCGCAAGATCGAGAATCCGTACCGGCTCGCCCATATCCAATACGAAGATATTGCCCTTACCGCTCATGCTGGCTGCCTGCAACACCAGGCTGACCGCCTCCGGAATGGTCATAAAGTAGCGCACAATGTCAGGATCCGTAACGGTAAGCGGACCTCCCTCGGCGATCTGTTCCTTGAACAGAGGAAGTACCGAACCATTGGAGCCCAAGACGTTACCGAACCGCACCGCGACGAAATCGGTCTTACTGGTCGGGGCGATGGTCTGAACGATCATCTCGCAGATTCGTTTGGTGGCCCCCATCACGTTGGTGGGGTTGACCGCCTTGTCGGTAGAAATCAGCACGAACCGCTCCGCGCCATACTTTTCCGCCGACAGCGCAACATTATAGGTGCCGAAGACATTGTTTTTGACCGCTTCTTCGGGGCTGGTCTCCATCAACGGCACATGTTTGTGGGCAGCAGCGTGAAAGACCAGATTCGGCCGGTAAATCGAAAAGAGCAGATCCATCTTTTTGCTGTCCCGCACAGAAGCAATCTGCACTTCAAGGTCGAGTTTGGAACCATAACAGCGGATCAGCTCCTGCTGGATCGAATAGGCGTTGTTTTCATAGATATCCACAATAACCAATTTGCGCGGCCCTGCTGCGGCAATCTGTCTGCACAGCTCGCTGCCGATGGAACCACCGCCACCGGTTACCATAACCACTTTTCCGCTGATCAGGGTATTGGTCGCGGGATCCATCTCGATGACCTCGCGACCGAGCAGATCCTCGACCTTGACGTCACGGATACGGGAAGAGAGATCCCGCCCGTCTGCGATCAGCTTGACGATATCGGGCATAATCCGCAGATTGCAGTTGGTCTTGGAACAGATCGAAAGGATCCGCCGCTTATCATGCTCCTCAATTGTTGGGATGCACAGCAAAATTGTCTCGATCTCGCAACGCTCGACCAATTCAGGGATCTGGGCCGTAGTGCCCATAATCTTAACCCCCATAATCGACCGGCCGACCTTTTGCGGAGAATCGTCCACCGCACAGATGATGTTCATCTCATCGCTGGGGTTGCGGTTGATCTCGTGCAGCAGCATGCTCGCCGCATCCCCCGCCCCGATCAGGAGAACCCGGCGACGCTGACTGTGGCTGGATTTGATCTTGGTGTTGCGATACATCCGGTAAGCCAACCGGGCGACCAGCGTGAGGATCGATGCAAACATCGCCCCCATCAGATAAACTGCGATCGGAATCCGCCGCTCGGTATAGATGATCTGAGAGATAATGATAAATGCCCCTACCGCGAGGAAGGAAGCCACACAGAACCGGAAAAACTCGACAATCTCGGCATACCGCCAAAGGCTGTCGTACATTCCCATAAAGGCGTATACGATAACGTAACAGCTGACAAAGAAAAAGCAGCTGGACACCATCAGGCTGAAATATTTCTTATAAGGATCTACCAGAATGACCGAGTCTGCCATGCCGGTCATCCCCTCGCCCAACAGGTCGCTGCCCTGCAATGTAAGCATCCAGGTTCCCATATAGGCCGCGGCAACCGCGATCACATCAAACAGAACGAGAAACAACCGGCGGTAACGCCGCAGAATCTCTCCTATTGCTCTTGACATCTTATCACCAAACTCTAAAAACGGCGGCAAATCCGCACGCTGTATTCTGATTTTTGTCTTGTGCGCCCGTATGAGGCGCCGGTACATGAATCTTATATATTTTACAACATTCTGCGACAATAATCAAATCCCGCTTGCAGCTTTGCCGTCTTGTTTCATTATGGACGTCGCAGGAGCGGGCTAGACAAACAAAAAGGCGGAGATTTCTCTCCGCCCTTTTCGTGTTCTACTGTTCACAAAATAATACAGATCAGTCCCTGACAGCCCTCATTGATCACCCGTTCCATCGTCTCTTGCAGCTTCATCCGAGCCTCGCTGGGCATGTGCAGCAGTTTGCCCTGCAGTCCTTCATTGACGAGATCATGTAGTGATTTGCCAAAAATATTGGACTCCCAGATCTGGATCGGATCCTCCTCAAATTCCTGCAGCATGCTGCGAACCAGCTCTTCACTCTGTTTCTCTGAACCCACAATGGGATTGATCTCGGTTGCAATGTTCACCTTGAGCATCTGGATCGAAGGCGCGCTGGCCCGCAGGCGCACACCATACCGGCCGGACTGTTTGACAATTTCCGGCTCCTCCAGATGAAGCTCATCGATCGTCGGCATAACAATGCCATAACCGGTGGCCTCTACCTGATCCATTGCATCCTTGATCTTCTCATACTCCTTTTTGATCCGCGCAAGGCTGATCACGCAGGGCATCAGGCTCGCTTCATCGCAGATCTCAAGCCCGGTAGTCTCCCCCAGCACCCGGTAGAAGATCTCGGGCTGAAGCGTTACCTCGACCCGAACCACACCGCTGCCCAGATCTACATTCTTAACCGCTGAATGGATGACGAACTCGCTTTCTATCTCCCCCGCCTGCGCGAGATCGCGAATCCGGGTAACCTTTTCCGCATACTGGCGTACCGCTTCGTAGATATCCTGCTGCAGCCAATGATCCTGCCCCAACATTGTCACCCAGCGAGGCATCTCAAAACCGATCTCCTGAATCGGGAACTCATAGAGAACCTGCTTGAGAATCATCCCGATCGCGTTTTCATCCAGCTCCACACAGCTCATTGGAAGTACGCTGACGCCATAGCGCTCTTCCAGCTGCCGCGCAAGCTCAACACTCGCACTCGAGCGCGGAGAAACACAGTTGAGCAATACTGCAAAGGGCTTTCCGGTCGCTCGCATCTCCTCGATGACCCGCTGCTCACTCGCCTCGTAGGCCTCCCGGGGAATGTCGCTGATGCTGCCGTCGGTGGTAATGACCAGGCCGATGGTCGAATGTTCGCAGATGACCTTGCGGGTACCAGTTTCAGCGGCAAGGTCGAAGGGCACCTCCTGATCGAACCAGGGGCTTTTGACCATTCGGGGCTTCTCTCCCTCGGCGTTCCCCATTGCTCCGTTGACCATATAACCCACACAGTCGATCAGTCGGGTGCGGAACCGTGCGCCATCTCCAAGCTCCACCTCGATGGCCTGTTCCGGGATAAATTTCGGCTCGGTCGTCATGATCGTCCGCCCCGCTGCGCTCTGCGGCAGTTCGTCTACCGCCCGCTGGCGCACCGCATCACTTTGAATTGCAGGCAGCACCATGGTTTCCATGAATTTTTTGATAAAGGTACTTTTTCCGGTACGTACCGGGCCGACGACCCCAATGTAGATGTCGCCCCCGGTCCGTTCAATCAGTTCTCTGTAAAGTTCCTGTTCCATCTCCGCTCGCCTCCCCTCATTCCGCCGCCGGGATCAGCAGCCGGACATCTTCCCGCAGCAGGTCCCCTTCAACGCCGCTTTGCCCAGCAATCAGAGCGGGATCGGCGTGGTATCTTCGCGCGATCTCAAACAGTTCTTCTCCTGCACGGCCATAATAGATCCGCAGCGCAACGTCCTTTTCCTCCGGCGGAAGCGGCTGCTCGCAGCTGATCTGATCCAGCACCTCCATCCGCCGCCGCTCGGTTACCGTTCCGCTTACCGACAAGGTCACCTCGCATTCGGCGCCATCGGCACTCTTGTGTGCGGTAGCGTCTTCCAGCAGCGCATTTACCTCGACGGTCATTCCATCCGGTGCAGCGGGATATTTTTTGGGAAGCAAATATTCGCAGGTTTTGTCATAGCATTCCAGTTCACCCAAGCTGTTACAGCAGATCAGATGCGCGATGACTCTGCCGCGGATACTGATCTCGCCCTGTTCCGTCACCGTCTCAGGCGGCAGCGGAGTGGCAAGGCAATCCACGATGGTGCACCCCTCGTCCGGCAAAGCGCCCGCACCGGTCGCAGTTATGGTGTTGTGGAACTGATCTACCAGCCGCTCAACGACCAGCATCTTTTTCTCGGTCTCAGCATTGTACTGGGTGGAAAAGGCGTCTTTTACCGCATAGATCTGGTTCTGGCGGAAGGCAAGAATCACAAGCCTGTTGGAGACGCTGATCGTAGTTCCTCCCTCTTCGCCCGCTCCCTCAACCAGCGTGCAGCCATAAGGGATGATTTCAATATAAAAAACGCAATCATCCTCCATGTTTTCGAGGTCGATGATCTGATTGAAGGACAGCTGCTTTTCCGCCCGCTCAAGCGTATAGCCCTCGCTGCTGCGGTAAACGACGACCGCGCGTACCTGTCCCTTGACTACCGCCTTACCCGAGACCATCTTGATCTCTTCGATCCTGCCGGTACAGTTGGTATAAAGTACGGCTGCCGGCGGAGTGGGAAATTCGAAGGCGTCCTCGAGCGAAAAATTTTTCTCGATATCCGCAGCCGTGCGGGTAAACTCGATTGGTGCCAGCTTCTGCTGTACTCCGGCACCTGAGAGCGCGGTCACAATCTCCTGATCAATCTTGCCGGAGACAACAACCGAGAAAGCGTATGCGCCTTTGACGTCAATGCGTCTGGAGTTGATTGCCCTGGTGTTCAGATATTCGCATTCGCCCTGCACATTGACATGATACCCGCCGTATCCGCCATTCTTCAGCTCCACCGATTTGGAAAAGGGCAGTTTTTGCTCGACCTGACACAGATTCTGATCGTTCTCCCCCTGATACAACACGCTGATCCGAAGGTATCCCTCCAGCGTCAGCTTTCCGGTTACGACCTGCTTTTGCAGAATAACCGGGGTCACAAAGCTCTTGACAATCTTGAAGATCTCGGGCTGGTAGTCCGGGATCAGGATTTCGGTCTCCACCGGGTGCTCCAGCGTGAGGTCACAAAGCTGTTGGGACACGCCGATCATGTCCCGGAACACCTTTAACTCCATATCTTCCTCGCCCCTTTCGCGTTCTGTTTCAATATATTCACGCGAAAAGTAGGCTATGCCCATCGTTCGAAATTTTGTCCCCGTACTGTTCGATGCAACCGATAATTGCCGGATATTTGGTAGACAATCCTGTGTTTTTCCTCTATGATGAAGGCAGGAGGTGAGGGTGATGACCATCGGTGAACGGATTCATGCCGCCCGCAAATCAAAAGGACTCTCGCAAGAAATGATCGCGGCAAAGCTCGGTGTCAGCCGCCAGGCGGTAACCCGCTGGGAAAGCGGAAAATCCAACCCCAGCACCTCAAATCTATTACAATTATCGGCACTTTTGGAAATCCCGATCGGGGAACTGTGCGGCACTCCGGATCCAGCCCAGACGGAGGCTGAACAGCTTCTTGCGCTGAGCCGTTGTGTACAGGATCAGAAGGTAAAATCACGAAAGCAGATGGCTCGCAGCCGCTTGTCCTGTGCGGGTGTGTTGCTGCTTGGGTACGCAGCGGTCTATCTTTTAGCGCGGCTGCTTTTTGTTTCGCCCTCCGATTATACGGTTATGGGATGGCTATTCGGTAACGACGCGGCCCGGCAGGTGGGATACCTCTACGGTTGGCTGTGCCAACAAGGGCTTTTTCTATTCAGCCTTCTCTTCTCCGTTTTCGTTGCTCTCTTGGGGCAGCGGCGGCTTGGCCTTATCACCCTGTGCGGCTTTATTGCCGGTCTGGTGCTGGGTGAACTGCTCGGCCCCTATCCTGACGGCGCCAGCCTGGGCAGAGGTCATTACGGTTGGCTGATCTGGGGAATTATTTTCCTTTGTTCCATCCTGATGGGCTGCTTTGCCGAGTGGATGACTCGGAGAAAAGCACAGCGCTGAGCTTTACAAAATAAAAACAGGCAGCGGAAACCGAAAAGGTAAAATCCGCTGCCTGTTTTCGTCTGCCTGCCGCAGAGCACTATTTTTTCTTTCCGATCCCAAAAAACATCTTCAGCAGTCCGCTGAGCAACTTGGGGCTTTTCCAGACGACGACCTGCATACAGTTCCCCTCTTTCCTGCATAATCGGGGCTCGGCTGCACCGAACCGCCTTTGCCCCAGTATATACAGCAGAGGGTTGTTCCGTTACCCCTTTTTACTATAAACCAGATAAAGGGAACCCTTTTTGACCGAAACTTCGCCCCAGTCTGCGAGAATTTCATTGCTGACCCCAACAGGAAAGCTGGCGGTAATCTGCGCGTTTTCAAGCGGGTATTTCATGCCGGATAAACTGACGCCTTCCGCCGTGCCGTCTGCGGCAAAGATCGAAAAGTAACACGCTTCCCGCCGCGGAAGGCGCAAACTGCCCTCATGCAGCGCGCTGACCGCCGCATCCTGGCCAACCATCCAGCTGCGAACACCCGCACGGGTCAACCAAAGAACGGTGTTCATATTCGCAATGGTATGATCCAGCCTACCGCCAATACAGCCCAACAGCAGCGCGTCAGAAAAGCCGTGCTGCACGATCAAACGTGCCGCATAGTGGGTATCGGTGTCGTCCTTCTCGGTGGGCAGAACAATCAAGTTTTCCCTGTGCGGTTGCGGACAGGAATCCCAATCACCCAGACATAATTCAGGATAAAGACCAAACTGTTGGGCTGCAAGCAGCCCGGCATCCGCCGCCCAGATCGTATCATTGGGGCGGATGAGTGCAATCTCCTGTGGCCGGATCGGGCCGCCGCCCAGCACCACACAGCGTCCGGATTGGTTATTTCCCATTTCTCTCCCACTCCTTGACCGCCTCGGCGTCCTTATACATTGCAAGATAGTTCTCGTACCTCTGCGGATGAATTTTACCTTCGTCCACCGCCCGGCGCACCGCACAATCCTTTTCTAAGCGGTGGGAACAGCCGGTAAACCGGCATTGAGTCAGATAGGGAGCAAATTCCGGAAAACAGAATTGAAGATTTTCTTTCAAAATCGGATTGGTCCGTTCCATCTCCAACGAAGAAAAGCCCGGTGTATCCGCGATCAGGCCGCCAAATGCTTCGAACAGTTCGACCTGACGGGTGGTGTGCCGTCCCCGGCCAAGCTTTTTGCTGATCTCACCGGTCTGTTGCCCCAACTGAGGAAGCAGGCGATTGAGCAATGTGGATTTTCCCACCCCTGAATTTCCTGTAAAGGCACACACCTTTCCGCAAATCAACTCTCGAATACGTTCCAGCGGTGCAGTCTCCCCTTGATCTGCAACCAGCACCTCAATTCCGCTGTCTGCATAGATCTCACAAAATGTTTTGGGGTCGGCCAGATCGGTCTTGGTCGCAACCAGGATCGGGGTAATTCCTTTATCCAATGCGATGGCACACATCCGATCGAGCACAAGATAATTCGGGCTTGGCTCCACCGTGGCTGCCACTACAAACAGCAGATCGACGTTCGCGATTGGCGGACGAATCAGCGCGTTTTTTCGGGGTGCAATTTCGGCGATCACCGTACTATCGCCCTCGGTTTCCAGCGTGACCAGATCACCGGCCAAAGGGGATATTCCCCTCTTGCGGAATATCCCCTTTGGCTTGCAACAGACGAGACCGGCTGCGGTCTGCACATAGTAAAACCCGCCGATTCCCTTCATGATTCGATTTTCAAACTGTAATGTCTGTGTCATAGTTTGCTCAGCTGTATATCCGTCTTTTTCCCATTCAGAACTGCATTTTGCGCCTGTGCAGTTGAGCTGCTTGAGGTTGAGCCGCTCGAACTAGTCTCCTCCGGTGTCGGCGTCGGGGTGGGAGTTGGTGTTGGCGTCGGGGTCGGTGTCGGCGTCGGGGTGGGGGTGGGCGTAGGACTTGGCGTCGGGGTCGGTGTAGGTGTCGGCGCCGTTCCGGTAATATTAAAGGTTCTGCCACCCAAATCCGTATCAAAATTGATATCCAATACCTTGGTGGTCTTGCCATTCGTGATGGTTACCGTCGAGGGGCCCTTTGTCCCAACCGCAGTAAAGGTCCACACGCGATTGCTCTCGGTCAGCGCAAAGGAGCTTGTTCCTCCCGGGAAGGTCGCAGACCAGGTCCCCTCCGGTACATACTGATTAAAAGTAATGGTGATCTGAATTTTATTTTCCACCGGAGGCACATAGCCGCTGCTCACCTGAACATTGACCTTGGTACCTGCTTCAACCTCGGTCCCTTCCACAGGATCCTGTGCAACAATGGTACCCTCAGGCAACGAGCTTTCCACCACAGTCTGTGTACCCAGACGCAGCCGCTGCTCTTCCAGCGTTTTAAGCGCGTCGTTCACGCTGGTCAGGTTAACCAGATTGGGAACCCTTACCTTGGTATCAGAACCATTTACCCGGCTGACATAAAGGGTCACGGTCTGACCGCTTTCAAGAACAGTCCCCTGCTCCGGATCGGTTCGAATTACCTTGTTTCCTTCAACTGTATCGCTATCCTCAAGCACAATGCTTGCCATTAAACCTAGCTCGGTGAGCTTTTTCTCGGCCTCGCCCCGGGTCAAATTGGTCAACGACGGTACCTTGACCTCTTGTTTGCCCAAACTGACCCGCAGCGTGATGGTGGAACCCTGTTTCACAATCTTGGGTGCCTTCGGGCTCTGGTCGAAGATAATGCCCTGTTCGACATTGGTATTATAGACCTCCACAACTTCATATTTGAAGTCGGTGTTCTGTTTAGCCTCATCCAACGTCATCCCGGTAAAAGTGACAACCTCGACATCGGGCTTGGAACTGAACAGGCCACTTGTTCGGAAGATCAAAAAGCAAAGAATCGCAGCGCCGACAGCAAACGCCACCGCCATTCCGGCAAGGATCGGAACGGTGAGCCGCAACTTGGATTTTTTTGTTCCGCTTCTTTTTCCCTTGTGACTAGCCTCTGCGGAAGCGGACTGCTGTTTTTTTGATCTGTTTACCACTTTATCAATATACCTCGTTGGTGAATCATTTTTCAGATACTCATATTCAAACCGTACGCTGGGGTTTTTCTTGAACTCTTCGATCGCCCCGAGCATTTCACCAGCCGTCTGATAACGGAGGCGGACATCCTTTGCCATCGCACGCATTGTGATGGCCTCAAGCGCTTCCGGAATTTCCGGGTTGATCTTTCGGGGCGGAACAGCCTCGTCTGAAATCTGTTTGATTGCAACCGAAACAGCGCTGTCACTTTCAAAGGGAAGCTTGCCGGTCAGCATCTCGTACATCATTACACCGACCGAATACAGATCCGCCCGCAGGTCGATGTTATCTCCCTTAGCCTGTTCCGGACTGATATAGTGTACTGATCCGATCGCCTTGTTGGTTGCGGTATGAGTTTCTCCTCTGGAGAACCGCGCAATACCGAAATCCATGACCTTGATCGAACCATCTGCCAACACCATAATGTTTTGCGGCTTGATGTCCCGATGAACAATCCCCTTGTTGTGCGCGTGCTGAAGCGCCTCGAGGGTCTGGCTGATAAAATGCAGGGTCTCCCGCCAGGTCAACACCTGCCGCTGTTTGATATAATCTTTCAGCGTTACGCCATCGATATACTCCATCGCGATATACTGGACCTTGTCCGAGACGCTCACATCAAAGACCCGAACAATGTTCGGATGAGAGAGCAGCGAGATGGCTTTGGACTCATTTTTGAACCGGCGCACCAGTTCTTCATTATTCAAAAACTCGTCCCGCAGAATCTTGACCGCAACAATGCGGTTTTCCAGAAGATCCTTCGCCTTGTAGACGTTGGCCATACCGCCCACGCCGATCAGCGCCTCGATCTCATAACGACCGTCCAGCCGCTTGCCGATATACATATCCATGTTAGACCTCCGTCGCCTCCATCTTGAGCAGCACCACGGTGATATTATCCTGTCCGCCGGCCTCTAGCGCCGTTTGGATCATCTCTTCCGCCGAGGCAAAAAAGTCATTCTGCTCGAGAATGTCACACAACTCCTCCTCGGTTGTGCAGTTCGTCAGTCCATCGCTGCAGAGCAAAAAGACATCGCCCTGTGCTGCGGTGCACTCACTATATTCCACCTTCAGCCGGGGATTGACCCCGACCGCCCGTGTAATCAAATTCTTATTGGGATGAACCTCCGCCTCTTGCGGGGTAAGGGTTCCGTTCTCCACCATCTCCTGCACCATTGAGTGATCTCGGGTCAAACGGATCATCTTTCCGTCCCGGTAGAGATAAGCGCGAGAATCCCCCGCGTGAACGATCTGCGCCAGACCGTTTCGAACTACCATTGCCACTAGTGTAGTGCCCATTCCCCGCTTGGTCGGGTCGGCGCAGGAGAGATCGAAGATCTCGCCGTTCGCATGCTCCACCGCCTGCTCGAGCAGACTGCGGATTTTCTCGGTCGAGAGTTCCGGCACCAGCTTATCCGCAAGCTCGTCCTCCATCACGCTGACGGCAATTCCACTTGCGACCGCGCCGCCCCGCGCACCGCCCATGCCGTCGCAGACCACCGCCCAAACGGTATCGTCCGCCTGTCGTCCGGCTCGGTAGTTATCCTGATTTTCAGATCGGCGCTTGCCGATATCGGTCCTGCCGACGATCTTCACCGCGGCATTCCCTCCTTTCCTGCCTCCTCCTGCCTCAACTGCCCGCAGGCGGCGCTGATATCCGTTCCAAGACGGCGACGTACCGTTGCGTTAACCCCCAGCTGCTCGAGCAATGCGCGAAACCGCTCCACATTTGCCGCATCGCTGGCGGAGTATGGCGAACCGTCCACCGGATTTATCGGGATCAAATTGACATGTGCGCCCATCCCCCGAATCAATGCGGCCAGTTCCTTTGCGGTCTTAGGACTATCATTGACCCCTTTGACCATCGAATACTCGAAGCTGATCCGCCTGCCGGTGGTTTTCTGGTAATCGCGACAAGCAGGAATCAGCTGTTCGAGCGGGTAAGCATCATTGACCGGCATCATCGAAGAGCGCATCGGATTGTTGGGCGCATGCAAGGAGATTGAAAGGGTCAGCCCAAGTTTCTCTTGAGCTAGGCGCCGAATCTGGGGCACAAGGCCACAGGTCGAAAGACTGATATTTCTCATTCCGATGTTCAGGCCATTGGGCGAAGAGATCAAATGCAAAAATCCCAGCACATTCTCATAATTGTCCAGCGGCTCCCCAATTCCCATCATCACAATGTGAGAAATCCGCTCTCCCAACTCGGCCCCAGCCGTATAGACCTGTGCGGCGATTTCACCCGGTGTGAGTCGCCGTGCGAGCCCGTTTTGGGTTGAGGCGCAGAACCGACATCCCATCCGGCAGCCAACCTCGCTGGAAACGCAGATGGTATTGCCGTAGTGATACCGCATGACCACGCTCTCAATACAGTTACCATCGGGCAGCCGAAAAAGATATTTCACCGTACCGTCCTTCGAGACCTGCTTGCGCGCAACGGTGAGGCACTCGATCTCGGCTTCCTGTTCCAGCCGTGCAATCAAGGTCTTAGGGATATCCGTCATCCGCGAAAACGAGGTCGCGCCCCGCTGGTGCAGCCAGCGAAAGATTTGCTTTGCACGAAAGGCGGGCTGCCCGAGACCGGTTATGTAGTCCGCCAGCGTCTGTTCTGATAAGGATGTTATTTTGGTCCTAATCTCACTCATTTTACCACAATCTTTCTAAACATGCCACAAAAAAGCCGTCAGTATCACAGATGTCGGGCAAAAAGGTCAGCATCCCGTCTTCCCGCAGCGGCTCAAAATCACCGGTAAGCTGCGGTTCCAGTAGCCGAAATTCCGGATGCTCGGCCAAGAAATCCCTTACAATCTGCTGATTTTCTTCGGGGTTGATAGTACAGGTGGAATAGACCAGTCGTCCCCCCGTTCGCAGCGCGGCAGCTCCGGTTTCAAGAATTGCCCGCTGGGTCTGTATCAGTTTTGGCAATTTTTTCAAATCTTTATACCGGATATCCGGTTTTTTTGCAAGTACCCCAAGTCCGGAACAGGGCACGTCGCAGAGTACTCGATCCATCTCTGTCAAATCGGGATTTTGAATAGTCGCATCATTGCAGAGCACCTGGACACAGGTGATGCCCAATCGGGACAGCAGCTTTTCGATCAGCGAAAGCCGGGAGGCCGCCGCGTCGCAGCTGAACAACGCCCCCTGATTTTTCATTCTCTGCGCGAGAGTTGCAGACTTGCCACCCGGCGCAGCACAGAGATCCAATACCCGCTGACCCGGCTGCGGATCGAGCGCGGCGGCTGCAATCTGAGAAGCGGCTCCCTGCACATGAAACAGCCCCTCTCTGAATTCCGGCAGCCGGGTAATCTCCCCCACTCCCTGCAAGGACAGACCGTTTTCAATTCCAGCCGGTATGGCCGCAATCCCCTTTTCCGTGAATCGCTGCATCAATTCCTGCGCCGTGATTTTCAGCGTGTTGACCCGAATCGTCATCGCAGGGGTACGAAAGCTAGCGGCGAGGATCGACTGTGCCCGCTCACCCCATGCGTCATAAAGCAGCGAGGCAACCGCATCTGAAACGGAATACTCCACCCCAAGCTGCTCGGCCCGGGTAGTAAACTGCGGTGTAAAAGATCCCCCCGCCCGGCGCAATACCGCGTTGACCATCCCCGCGGCAGAACTCTTGCCCAGCGACCGGGTCAGCTTGACCGACTCGCTGACCGCCGCAGCTGTTGGGACCGCATCCATATAGAGAATCTGGTAAAGTCCAAGCCGCAATGATACCCGTACCTGAGCGTCAAGACGATCGATCGGCTTTTTCAAAAAGCAGTTCAGCCGCGCATCAAGGGTTCTCTGCCGCTCCAGCGTCCCGTAGACCAGCCGCGCAGCAAAATTGCGGTCGCGCGGAGGAAAACCGCTCTCCTCCAATAACCCGGAGAGCACGAGATTCGCATAGCCGCCTCGCTCGATCCGGATCAGCGCCTGTGCGGCGAGCGCCCGCGGGCTGCGGGCGACGGCGGCGCTCAATCCCGGCTGCGGCGTCCCGCGATCAGGATCAGCCGCAGCAGGTTTGCCAGAGCCGTTGCCAACGCGGCCACATAGGTCAAAGCGGCTGCCGAGAGCACCCGGCGAACCCCCGTCTCCTCCTCGCCCGAGACCATTCCACTCGAAGAGAGGATCTCAACCGCACGGCTGCTGGCATTGTACTCGACCGGCAGGGTAACCAGTTGGAAAAAGGCCACCAGCGCAAACAGCAGAATGCCGGCGCTCATCAGCGGCGGATAGGAAAAAACCAAGCCCAGCAAAAAGAGTGGAAACGCAAGGTTTGAACCGATCTGGGTCGCGGGCAGAATCGCGCTGCGTACCTTGATGGGGAAATAGCCCTGCGCGTACTGAATTGCATGTCCGCACTCATGAGCCGCTACCCCGACAGCCGCTACCGTCGCACCATAATAGACGTCCCGGGAGAGCCGGATGACCCCGCTGCGCGGGTCAAAGTGGTCGCTGAGCCGGCCGTCAATCTGCTCAATCCGCACATCCTGTAAGCCACTTCGGTCCAGGATCAACCGCGCCGCCTCAGCGCCGGTCAACCCGTTGCCGGTCCGCACCGAGGAATAACGGTTAAACGCCGAACTCACCCGCGCCTGTGCCCAGAGCGCAAAGGCCAGCGCAGGCAGGACAAGTACAATATAATAAACATCAATACCGTAAAAAAACATACAGTTTTTCTCCTTTTGGTTCCAAGATTAGCCTTCGGCGCGGATCTGATCGCCCTTTTTCAGCCGGCGACCGGCAGCCCATTCCTGTCCGGTCATCGGGCGCTTACCGCGGGGAACCAGCTCGAGCAGCTTCAACGCACCATCACCGCAAGCAACGGTCAACGGCTTGGTGGAGAGCACTTCACCGGGCGTCCCCTTTCCCTCAACAACGCGGGCCCGGTTGACCTTGACCGGCACCCCTTCGCAGAGAAAATGGGCAACGGGCCAGGGATATAACCCTCGAACGAGGTTGTGCAGCCGCTGGGCGCTCTGTTCAAAATTGAAGAGCGCCATCTCTTTGGTCAGCGGCGGCGCCAGCGTTGCGGCGGCGTTGTCCTGCGGCTTGGGATGAGCCTTACCCGCAGCAATCTGCTCCACCGTCTCGGCCAGCAACCGCGCGCCCTGTGCCGAAACCTTTTCAAAGACATCGGCGCTGGTCTCCTCCGGACCAATCTCAACCGGTGCAACAGTCAGAATATCCCCGGTATCAAGTCCTTCATCCATCTGCATGATGGTCACACCGGTCACCGGATCACCGTTGAGCACCGCCCATTGAATCGGTGCTGCCCCGCGGTACTTCGGCAGAAGCGAAACATGCAGGTTGATACAGCCGTACCGTGGCAAAGAGAGAATTTCGGGCGGCAGAATCCGCCCGTAAGCCACCACCGTGATCAGTTCGGGGGCAAGGTCGAGCAAAATCTGCTGTGTTGTGCCGTCCCGCAGCGTTTTGGGCTGAAATACCGGAATTCCAAGTTCCTTAGCCGCAACCTTGACCGGCGGCGGGGTGAGCACCTGCTTTCTGCCCACCGGTTTATCCTCTCGGGTGAAAACCCCTACCACAGTATGCCCCGCCGCAACCAGCATCCGCAACGCGTCGGCCGCAATCTGCGGCGTACCCATAAAGACCAGTTTCATGCTGCGCCTCCGCTCTTATTATTCTTCTTCCCCGGAATCCTCTTCAATATCCTCGTAAAAATGGTCGGCGAGGTCCATAATCGTCACCCCGTCCAGATGGTCGCACTCATGACAGATCGCCCGCGCGGTCATACCGGTGCGTGTAAAGCTGACTTCATTGCCATCTCTGTCAAATGCCTTTACCGTCACCTGTTCGGGCCGCTCGATGTACCCGTTATGTCCCGGGAAGGACAGACAACCCTCATACAGGCCGACCGAGCCCTGCCGGTCGATAATCTCAGGGTTAACCAGCTCGAGGAACTGGTACTCCGGCTCCTGCCCTTCCTCCGGTGCGGTACCGTCATCCTCGGGGGGCAGATCGACAACGATGCAAAGACGGCGCATGATGCCGACCTGCGGTGCCGCAAGGCCAAGTCCCTGTGCGTCAATCAGCGTCTCCTTCATGTCGTCGATCAGCTGCGCGAGCCGATCGTCAAAGTTGGTCACCGGGCGGCAGACCTTTTTCAAAATCGGATCTCCATCCAAAACAATTGTTCGCAATGCCATATGTCATTTCTCCTTTATTGTGATGACTGTTTCAATCGCTGTCGCTATAAAAATCAATGCTGACCGAGATCTTTCCCGCATAGCCGCTTTCACTATAATGCTGCTGCACACCGCGCAGCAGTTCCCGAAAATGCCGGTCATTGCGGCACTTGATAGTCAGTTTATATCGATACTTTCCGTGCAGCATTGCCACGGTGGACGGCGCGGGGCCTAGGATTCGCAGCGGAAGATCGCTGCGCCCGGCAGCCTCCTGCCGCAGCTGCTGGCCGAAAGAGCGTGCCGCAGCAGCGGTTTGGCCCTCCTGTGCGCCTGCAAACTGAACCATGCACAGCGAACAGAACGGCGGATAGAGATGGAGCTTTCGAAAAGCGATTTCTTCTTCGTAAAACGCCTCAAAGTCCTGTGCCGCAGCGAGGTTCAAAATCCGGTTCTGCGGGTCGGTGGTCTGAATCAGCGCTCTTCCCGGCAAACCTGCCCGGCCCCCTCTTCCTACTACCTGGGTGACAAGAGAGAATACCCTCTCGAACGCACGGTAGCTTTGGGCAAAGAGCAGTTGGTCAATGCCGAGCACCCCAACCAGAGAGACCTTTGGAAAATCCAGGCCCTTTGCCACCATCTGGGTACCGATCAGAATATCATACTGTCCTGCCGCAAAGGCCGACAGTAACTTTTCATGGCTGTTTTTGCCCTGGGTCGTATCCATGTCCATCCGCAGTACCCGCGCCGAGGGAAACCGGCTTTGCAGCTCCTCTTCAACCCGCTGGGTACCGGTTCCACCATATCGCAGCGATCCGCCGCAAACCGGGCAACGCTCCGGCACCGGGCTGAGTACCCCGCCACAATAGTGGCATTGCAGCCGGTTTTCCTTTTTGTGGTAGACCATCGGCACGCTGCACAAACTGCAGCGGATCGCCTCCCCACACTCACGGCAGACCGCGGCGGTGTGATAGCCCCGACGGTTGAGCAGCAGGATGGTCTGCTCACCGGCTGCGAGGTTTTTGCCGATCTCCTCGGCCAGCCGCCCGCTGATCGAACCGGTGTTGCCGACAGCCAGTTCCCCGCGCAGATCCACCATCTCCACCTTCGGCAACGGCAGGTCATTGTATCGTTTGGTCAGCCGCAGCAGAGGGAAGCGTCCCTGCCGCGCGGCGTGGTAATCCTCAATCGATGGGGTGGCTGAGGCGAGCAGCAGCAACCCGCCGTGATAGGCGATGCGCTGTTTTGCCACCTCGATCGCAGCGTAGCGCGGGCTATTCTCCGAGACATAGGTGTGCTCTTGCTCCTCGTCGATGATAATCAGGCCAAGTCGGTCCAGCGGCGCAAAGATCGCGCTGCGCGTGCCGACAACGATCTCGGCCCCCCCACGCTGAATCTGCTGCCATTGTTGTAACCTTTCCGAGTTGGAAAGCGCTGAATGCTGGACTGCGACCCGATTGCCAAAGACCGCCTTGAGGCGGTGAATCATCTGGGGGGTCAGTCCAATTTCGGGTACCAGTACCAGACTGGTACGGCCTCGGGCGGCAGCGGCACGAATCAGATCAAGAAAGACCAGCGTCTTGCCGCTGCCGGTAACCCCGTGCAGCAGCGCCATACGCGGTCCGCCCGCATCCATCAGCGCCGTCAGCGCATCGCAGCAGTCCTGTTGATCCTTTGAAAGGGACGGGATCTCCTTGGGCAGGTCCGGCAAAGAACTTTCAAAGATCTCTAACTTTTTCTCCTGCCGTTCCTCCGCCAACACCCCGTTTTTGACCAGGGTTCGCAATACGCCCACACCAACGCCTGCTGCTTCACAGAGTACCGGGCCGGCTAGCTGCCGTCCACCCTCGAGCAAAGCGACAACCTTCTGTTGCTTTGCGGTCAGCTTTGTGTCCTTGCCTGTCAGCTGGTAACAGCTGACCGTTCGAAGTGTTATCTGGCGCTCCAGCCTCGGTCCGTCCTCCCCGGTTACCGCACGATACTGTGCGCCATAGGGGATGATTGCCCGTACCGCGTCGTAATAGGTGCAGAAGGTGTAATCTCGCAGATACCGAACCAGGCCGAGCAGCTCGTCGGTCAGTACTGCACTCTCCGGCGCAGCGTCATACAGCTCCTTGAGCGGTTTGCCTTGTTCTGCTTCGCCTACCGCGAGAACAACCCCCATCCGCGGTCTCGCACGGCCTCGGCCAAACGGAACCAATACCATGCTGCCCGGGCGGATTGTCCCACACAGCCGCTGCGGTATCGCATAATCATACCAACGATCAAAGGAAAAGGTGGCGCCTTCCACCGCCACCTTCGCAGCCAGCGTCAATCCGCCACCCCCTCTTTTTGATTATTTCGGCTCACGAATGATCTGATAGAGCTCCTGCGCGCACTCCTCTACCTTGTCATTGATGATGACAAAGTCGTAGTCACAGGCATACTCCATCTCTTCCAACGCGCGCTCCAGCCGCTCTTTGATCTTTTCTTCACTCTCGGTTTTGCGTCCCCGCAGACGACGCTCAAGCTCTTCGAAGGAGGGCGGACGGACAAAGACCAACTTGGAATCCGGATAAAGGCGCTTGATATTGGCCGCCCCTTCCACCTCGATGATCAGCACGACATCAATTCCCTGCTCGATCCGGCGGTCAATCTCAGATTTCGGCGTTCCATAATAGTTGCCGCAGTAGTTGGTATACTCCAGGACCTCGCCCGCCGCGATCCGGCGCTGAAACTCCTCGGTCGAGACATAATAATAGTTGACCCCCTCCCGCTCGCCGGGGCGCTTATCCCGGCTCGTGAGAGAGACCGAAACCTCGATCTCCGGGTGCTCATCAATCAGATGCTGCACCACGGTATCCTTACCGCTGCCGGCAGGACCAGAAAGCACAATCAAATGTTCTCCGTTACTCATCTTCCAGCTCTGTCTCCTCAATATCGTCGGTGTCATTCAAGCGGTTGGCGACCGTTTCCGGCTGTACGGCGCTGAGCACAACATGGTCGGAATCGGTAATAATGACCGCACGGGTCCGCCGCCCATAGGTGGCGTCGATCAGGCTGCCGCGATCCCGCGCCTCCTGAATAATCCGCTTGATTGGCGCGGATTCCGGGCTGACAATGGCAATCAGCCGATTTGCCGAAACCATATTGCCAAACCCGATGTTGATCAGTTTCACGGCGGTTTCTCCTTTCCTATTCGATGTTTTGAATCTGTTCGCGGATCTTCTCGATTTCCGACTTCATCTCAACGACAAGTCGGGTCACGGCGAGATCCTGCGTTTTGGAACCGATGGTATTGGTCTCCCGGTTGAGTTCTTGGGTGAGGAAATCCAACTTTCTGCCTACCGGGCCGCCTGCGGCGAGGATCTCGCGGTATTGCCGGATGTGACTGTGCAGCCGCACCGTTTCCTCATCCACCGCAGTCTTGTCCGCAAAGATCGCCGCCTCGGTCAACACGCGAGCGTCATCGACAGTGCGGTCCTCAAGCAATGCCTTGAGTTTTTCATAAAGCCGCTGGGTATAGGCTTCCACCCGTCCCTCGGCCAGCGTTTCAACCTGCCGCACCATCTCCTCGATCCGGTCAAGACGGAATAGCAGGTCTTCCACCAGTTTTTCGCCCTCGGTCTTTCTCATACCGCGGAAGGCCTCGATCGCCTGCTGCGCGACGGTGCTGATGTCAGCAAATACCTCTTCCTCATCCAACTGTGGTTTTGCCACGGTGAAGATGTCCGAAAAGCGTACCAGCGTGTTTACCGTCACATCGTCGGCCACCCCCAGCGAGCCAGACAACGCGCGCAATGCGTCAAGATACTGTTTTGCCAGCTGTTCATTGACCAAAATCTCGGCGCCCGCGCCCTCCACCTCTGTGATGGTAAGCGAGAGCTCCGTCTTGCCGCGGGCAATCGATGCCGACAACTGCTTTTTCAGTCGGTCGTCCACCCAGGCATAGGCGCGTGGAATCCGGGAACTGTATTCAAAGTATCTCGAATTGACGCTCTTAATTTCAACGGTAATCTCCCGGCCGTGCAGCACCTGCTGTGCCCGCCCGTAACCGGTCATGCTGAAAACCATTTTACACCTTCTCTTTGGCCATGCGCCCTGTATTTCAAACTTATACAGAATATAATAATACACTTTTTAGATGTCTGTTGTCAATTCATCTGCGGAACAATAACGGTGAATTTCGAAGAAAATCAAAGAAAACCGAAGTTTTCGCTTATCCGTGCCGTGGCGCCGGATGGCGTATCCGATACCTTCTCCAAAGTGCACCCGGCAACAGCAGGATCAGAAACACCGCCGCCGCAATTACCGGAAAGCCGATCAGATGACTGCCGAAATTCTGCTCAAACCAGTACAGCGGATTTCCTTTGTCCGCCCACATCAGGAACATAAAGTTGGTTCCAAATTGCAGATTGAACAGCCAGACTGGAAAGGCGAGCGCCAGCATCAGCGCGATACAGCCCGGAAGGTCCCGCGCGCGGGCCTGTACCTCCCCCGTCGCGGTCAGCATGATGGGATAGACCGCGAGCAGGATGTGGACGGTAAAGCTGTGCAGGTGCATGAAGTTCGCAAACGGAAGAGCAGTCCAGCTGGGAAAGAGCAGCGCCGCCAGCGCGGCGGGCAGACAGACCAGATAGAGGAACTTGGATAGAAAACGGCTGGGGCGAACCGCGTGCAGGGCAATCACAAAGATGTTGATGCTGCAAAGATGCAGCGGCAGATAAGAGAGGTTGAACAGCCCCTTCCAGATCAAAACAACCTGCTTGAAGATCTCATCCGCGATCAGCAGCACGGCGATTAGCAGCCGCATCCTTTTGCGCCGTTTAGAGTCGGACGCACGGTAAGTCGCCGAGACCAAAATTGCTATGAGCACAAAGGCAACGAGCCAGAGCAGATGGCATGGGCCAAAAAGCGAAAAGCCCACCCCCTCCTCAATAACACCCACCGTATCAAAAAAATATTCCATTTCGGCGCCCTCCCAGCCGGTCTTTGCCCCATTATAGAGCAGCTGCCCGGCACAGACAAGCAAAGAAAAGAAAAGGATACAGAAAATACACATTCAACGAAAAAACAGCCTGCCGCTTTCAAAATGCAACAGGCTGTTTTTTTAATTAGCTCACATGAATATCGCAGGGTTTCAGCATCTCGTCCACAGTATCTGCCTTGTAGTAGCCAGTTGCCGTTTTGGTGCACAACGGGCCCGCAAGACCACCGGACTCAGCACAGTAGGTCTTGGTCACCACCGTGCCGGTCGGCGCAGTCGGGAACGCTTTAGCCTCGAGGCCTTCCTGTGCGCGGGTCATGACCTCTTTCCATGCCAGCGTTGGCGGATGGATATTATAATCAGTACCCTTCCAAGGCAGTTCCTGAGGCTGATCATAGCCCATCCAGGTCGCGGTGACATAGTAAGGAGTCAGGCCGATAAACCAGTGGTCCTTGTCGTCGCTGGTCGTACCGGTCTTACCGATCGTCTCCATACCGGCAATGGTTGCCGAATGGGTGCTTTGTGCAGTGCCCTCGGTCATAACCAGCCGCAGCAACTTATTCATGATCATTGCGCTTTCTTCGCTGATCGCGCGAGTTGTGGGCAGCAGCGTATTGTCCAGTAGAATTTCGCCGGTCTGAATATTCTCAACCGTCGTATAAGAGTGCAGCGGGCTAAGAGTGCCGCCATCTCCGAACATCATATAGGCATGGGCCATCTCAGCCAGCGAGACACCGTCGGTCACCGAACCGAGCACCAGCGGGCCCTCTCCAATATCGCTTACCGTGGTTTCCGTGCCCGAGCTATTTGTGACCTTTCGGCTATCGACCAAGGTGGTGATGCCAAGGGTGTTGGTCATGAAATCGTACATGACTGCGGGGGTAACCAGCCGCCCTACCCGTACAGCAACGGTGTTAATCGAATCGGCCAGCGCATCGCAGACCAGCATCCGTTCCTTGGTGTAGGTCTTATTATAGTTGTCCGGCCAGGCGCGCGTCCCGCCGATGCTCTCGTCATAAATATCCATGACCGCATCATCGAGGAACCAGTCGGAATAGGTGATATAATCGCCGTCGATTCCCAGCGCATAGGCGCCGATCGGCTTCATTGTCGAACCAGTCTGCCGCAGCGAATCAACCGCGCGATTGAGGCTGCGATCCGCCTCTTTTTCGCCGATGCCGCCGACGACCGCCTTGATCGCGCCGGTATAGTCGATGGTGATCATTGCACCCTGCACGTTCTGGGTTTTGGTCTCACCCGTGCTGGGATCGGTGTACTCAACCGGGCGGTCGGGATAATAGTTGCCCGGTTCATTGATCATTACATCTTCCATGATCGACTGCAAGTTGGTATCAATAGTGGAGTAGATCGCAAGACCGCCGTTGTACAGCATTGCGCTGGCCTCCTGACGGGTCTCGCAGATTCCCTCCTCAACCAGATCGGTGATGACGTCATCAATAACCATGTCGGTGAAGTAACTGTTGTTGCCCACCTTGGCGGTGTTCTGCTTGTCCTCCGGCGCGACCAGATTCAACTCCTCCGCGACGGCGGCATCATGCTCCTCCTGAGTGATCATCCCCTGCTCGAGCATCATGCCGAGAATCATGTTCCGGCGCTGAATGTTGTTCTCCGGTTCGGTGCGGGGATTGTACTTGGTAGGATTGTTGGTGATCGCCGCTACTGTGGCACATTGGGCCAGGGTCAGCTCACTTACATCCTTATCATACAGGTTATAAGAACAGGCCTGCACACCGCAGGTGTTGCCAACAAAGCCAACTGTATTAAGATATGCCTCGAGGATGGTCTCCTTGGAATAGCGGCCATTGAGCGAGATCGCACGGAAGATCTCACGCACCTTACGCAGCGGATCATGGTCATCGTCACCGGTGATATTCTTGATCAGCTGCTGGGTGATGGTGGAGGCGCCCTGCTCGGTGTCGTACAAAGTGATCCTGCCGCCGGTTAACTTTCCTAATACAAGGTTGACAGCCGCCGAAATACTCCGCTTGAAGTTGACGCCGTTATTTTCGTAGAAGGTTTTATCCTCTACTGCAATAAACGCATTCTTCAAATTCTCCGGGATCTGGTTGAGGTCCACCCAGATACGGTCTGCGTTATCAACCAGCCGCTGATAGGGCTCATTCTCTCCCGTCTCGCTGTTTACTGCATAGATGGTGGAGGAATAGCTCAGCTTGAGGTTTTCCAGATTGAGCAGCGAAGCGTCGTTCGCCGTAACCTTGACCACATACAGGCTCAGCATAACAGCCAGTACCGAGGCGACGATCACTCCCAAACTGCCCAGCACAACCACCGCGCGGCCAATTCCAAGCCAGATCCGCTTTGCCCGGCCGGTCCCCTTTTTTCTTCCGCCACCAGACCCGGAGGAAGAACGGGAACGCGACGCGGCGCTGGAACTTGTACGCCGCTGCGTGCTCTTGGGGTTTTGCTCCTTCAAAAAAATTCTCCCCTCTCTTTGGGTAAAGTCTTGTCCCGTTTATCTGAACTTAACCGGATCCGGACGGTTTTCGATCGACCGGATCCGCCTGTTCTCACCATATTCGAATAGTATAGCACAAAACCTTTCTTCATTTCCACCCTTGAGGACCACAAAATTGGGGCCGAAGCAGAAATTCACAAAATCTATATCTGTATATCCGCCGCCATTTCGCCCCAAACTACTGGCGATTTCACAATGAGGAGGCCCCACTATGTCAACGCGAAAAAACTGGATGGTCTTTCTGCTGGTTCTGTGTATTCTGGTGACGATGCTCAGCGTCGCAACCCTGCTGCTTCCCGCATCAGCCGCGCAGCCCCATTCCGTGCAATCTGCCCAGCCTTTGTATCTCTTGCGGGATCATGGCGGCTATATCGCGCTGTACGATCCGACGGATAATCATTTAATCCGTCAATATGAAATCTATACCCGCCTGCTGCCGCAGACCGATGTGGACGCGCTGCAAGCGGGCATCGCCGTTTACTCTGAAGAGGAACTCTCAAGACTGATTGAGGATTTTGGAGGCTGACCAAAACCGCTCTTTTCCCGCACATTATACCCATTCCACCCTGCAAAATCAAGCGCCGGTGTTTTGTTTACAACGGATTTGCGGCTGTGGTATAATATTGCCGTACTAACCAAAACAGGAAAGGAGGCGCCGCTTTGAGTCTGATCGACTATCCTTTTGACGGTGCCACGCTTTTACAGAAAAAACGCTCTTTGCGCCGGGAACTATTGCAGCATAGCGGCCTTATCGATAAAAAGGTCGCTATCCTCAGCGGCAGCACTATCGGCGAAATCAAGAACATGCTCGAGCTGTTTTTGCTCGATAACGGGATCCGTCCCGAGTTTTATATCGGAGAATACGGACTGTTCTATGAAAACCTGGTTTTTGACGACGGCAGCCTCGCCGCTTTTGCTCCGGATTTTCTTTATTTCCAAAAAAAAAGAAAAAATTTGCA
>CALXBG010000075.1 GCA_944386485.1 uncultured Pygmaiobacter sp.
AGCGAAACGAAGGCGGGAAAAATCATGAGAGTCACAGTTGAGGAAATAGCAAAGATCGCCGGCGTTTCCAAGGCAACCGTCTCCCGGGTACTCAATAATGTTCCGGAGGGCGTGGGGCCCAAGACGCGGGCGAAGGTGCAGAAGATTATCGAGGAGATGAACTACTCCACCGACCGTTCCAGCTTCACCGCCCGCACGATGCGATCCAAGAGCATCGCGCTGGTACTGCCCGACATCACCAACCCCTTCTTCGCCGACATCGCCAAGGCGGTCGAGGCGCGGGCCAAGCAGGAGGGGTACATCACGATTCTGGCCAACACCGATTTCTCTGAGGAGAATGAGGGCAAGTATCTGACCAGCCTGGTCGCCAAGAAGGTCGACGGGATCATCCTGGTGCCCTCGGGGGCGGTTTGCCGGCCCGAGCACCTGCTGCCCGGCAAGTACGGGATCCCGATGGTGCTGCTCGACCGCCGGCTGGAGGGCGGGGAGGACTGGCCGGGGGTTTACTCGGACAACGAATACGCCTCCTTCCGCTGCTGCGAGCTGCTGATCAACAACGGGTCGGACAAGATCGCCTTTCTCAGCGGGCCGCTGGGGGTCTCAACCGCGACCGAGCGGCTGGAGGGCTACCGGCTGGCGCTTCGCCAGTACGGCTGCCTGTACAACCCCAAGCTGGTCAAGTACGGGGACTACACCGTCGAGAGCGGCTACAAGGCGGTCATCTCACTCGAGCGGGAGGGGCTGCGGTACTCCGCGATCCTCGCGGCCAACGACATGATGGCGCTGGGGGCGCTCAACGCGCTCAAGGAGCTGGGCTACCGGGTACCGGAGGAGGTCGAGCTGATCGGCTTTGACAACATCACCTTCTCCCAGTACTTCGACCCGCCGCTGTCCACCATCCAGCAGCCGACCGCCGAGATGGGCAGCAAGGCCACCTCGCTGCTGCTCAAGATCTTCGATGGAAAACCAATCCCCGACAGCGAACGGCTTCAGCCGCGGCTGCTGATGCGAAAAACGACAAAGGTGAGGTCAAAATGAAAAAGATCATCGTTGCAGGCAGTTCCAACATCGACTTTGTACTGCGGGTCGCAGAGATGCCCAAAAAGGGCGAGACCATCCGCACCCGCTCCTTTGATAAGATCCCCGGCGGCAAGGGCGCGAACCAGGCCTGCGCGGTGGGCAAGCTCGGCGGCGACTGCGTCTTTCTGAGCGCGGTCGGCGAGGACGGGCTGGGCAGCATCGTCACCGACAGCCTCGCGGCGGCCGGCGTCGACCTCTCGCGGGTGCTGCGGGACAAGGAAACCCCCACCGGCATGGCGGTCATCGCGGTCAACGACGAGGGGGAGAACAGCATCATGATCGTGCCGGGCGCCAACGGCCTGTGCACCGAGGACTACTTTGACAGGAACGCCGATTGCCTGGCGCCGGGCGACATCCTGCTGGCTCAGCTCGAGACCCCCGTCGAGGCGATCTGGAAGCTGATCGAAAAGGCGAAGGCGGCGGGCTGCACCACGATTCTCAACCCCGCCCCCGCCCCGGAATCGATTCCCGACGCGGTGCTTGCCGCGGTGGATTATATCACCCCCAATGAGACCGAGCTGGCCGCGATCACCGGCCTGCCGACCGGAACGGTCGAGGAGATCGACGCCGCGGCCCGCAGCCTCTGCGCGCGGGGAGCGGGCAGGGTTCTGGTCACCATCGGGCCGCGCGGCGCGCTGCTGTGCGACGAGAGCGGCAGCCGGGTGTATCCGACCTTTGACGCAAAGCGGGTGGACACCACCGCAGCGGGCGACACCTTCAACGCGGGGCTTGCGGTCTCGCTGGCTGAGGGCGCCTCGCTCGAGGAGGCGATCCGGCTGGCCAACGCGGCGGCCGCCATCTCGATCACCCGCAAGGGGGCGCAGACCTCGATCCCCAGCAGGGCAGAGGTCGACCAGTTGTTACAGTCCGCGCAGGAGGGCTGACCTTCCGGCGCGAATAATAAAAAGGAAAAAAGAAGGAGGTGACGAGGGATGAAACGTGACCGTCTGCTCAACCGGGAGATTGTCGCCGAGGTCGCGGCGCTGGGTCATACCGAGTACCTGTGCATCGCCGACTGCGGTCTGCCGGTCCCCAAGGGAGTGAAGGTGATCGACATCTCGATCACAGCGGGCAAGCCGTCCTTTCTGGATGTGCTGGACGCGGTAAACGAGGAGCTGGTCATCGAGTCCATCATCCTTGCCAGCGAGATCGACGAGAAGAACAAACCGCTCTCGAAGGAGATGGAGGACCGGTTCGGCTCGATGCCGATCGCCAAGGTCCCGCACGAGGAGTTCAAAAAGCTGACCGAAAAGGCAAAATGCATCATCCGGACCGGCGAGACCCGGTCGTATGCCAATGTGATCCTCGTGGGCGGAGTCAATTTCTGACCCACGAATAAAAAGGAAGGATTATAAAGGAGGAAAATTATGAAAAAGTTTCTGAGTGTTCTGCTCGCAGCAGTCCTGGCTCTCTCTCTGGCAGCCTGTGGCGGCGGTGACTCCAGCGCGGCCGGCGGCTCCTCCGCGGCAGCGGGCGGCAGCTCGGCGGCGGCGGGCGGCGAGGACAAGGTCCGCATCGGCCTGTCCATTGCCGGTCTGACCATGCCCTACTATGTCCGTATGTATGACGGCTTCATGGAGGCCGCCGAGAAGAAGGGCTACGAGGTCATCTTCGCTGACGGCGGTTCCGACGCCGAGTCCACCGTCCGTGCCGTTGAGGACCTGATCAGCAACGACATCGACGCGCTGGCCGTCTCCACCAACTACAGCGAGGCGCTGGTCGACAGCTTTGCCAAGTGCGAAGAGATGGGTATCCCCATCTTCTACATCGGCAACCTGCAGCTCATCCCCGAGGCTCAGGAGTACATGACCTTCTGGGAGGGCACCAAGGCTGATTCCGCCGGTTACCTGGGCGGCGAGTGGGTCGCGCAGTACCTCGACAGCATCAACTACAAGAAGGACCTGAACATCATCTGCGTCTCCAAGATGCTCGACACCCTGCTGCAGCGGTATGAGGGCTTTGAGCGCGCTCTGGAGGAAAACGGCTACACCGTCAACCTGATCAACACCGTCGGCGACCTGCCCCGTGAGACTGCTCTGTCCGCCTGCGAGGACGCGCTGATGGCCAATGACGACGTGGATATCTTCTTCGGCACCGCCGGCACCTCTTCGCTGGGCGCCTATGACGCTACCCAGAACATGGGCCGCGACGAGGTCATGGTTGTTGGCTTCGACGGCGAGGACGAGGAGATCCAGCACATCGACGAGGATACCAACTACATCGCCACCATCTGCCAGCAGCCCGCGCTCGAGAGCGCCGTCACCGTTGACGCGATCGAGACTGTTCTGGGCGGCGGCACCGTCGAGGGCGGCCACGAGACCCCGGCCATCATCTACGGCAAGGGCGTTGGCTACGTCGAGGACTAAGTTCTAAGGCGAAGTTCCAAATTGAAGATGGATTGAAGCAACAGTCCGGGTACGGTCCTTCGAGGTCGTACCCGGATTGAATCAAGAAAGGAAAGGAGGGCCTTGGTTTGGAGGACATCCTGAGACTCAGGGGAATCAACAAGGCGTTCCCTGGAGTAAAGGCGCTGACCGACGTCGACCTGACCATCCGCAAAGGGGAGGTCCACGCGCTGGTAGGGGAGAACGGCGCGGGCAAATCCACCCTGATGAAGATCATCTCCGGGGCATACAAGAAGGACAGCGGCACCGTCTGGTTCGACGGCAAAGAGGTGGAGAACACCACTCCCAAGCAGTCCGAGCAGATGGGCATCTCGATCATCTATCAGGAGCTGAACCTGATCGAACGGGTTTCAGTCGCCGAGAACGTCTTCATCGGCCGCTACCCGCTGCGGGGCGGACTGGTACAGTGGGGCAAGATGGTCAAGGACGCGCAGGCCCTGTTTGACGAGTACGAACTCAAGATCGACGCGAAGCGGCTGGTCCGCTCGCTGACGATGGCCCAGAAACAGATGGTCGAAATCATCAAGGCGGTGAGCATCAACGCCAAGGTCATCATCATGGACGAGCCGACCTCCTCGCTGAGCGGCAAGGAGACCGAGTCGCTGTTCCGGATCATCGAAAAGCTGAAGGCGAACGGGGTCGCGGTGGTCTTCATCACCCACCGTCTGGACGAGATCTTCGCGATCTGCGACCGGATGACCGTTCTGCGGGACGGCCACTACGTCGGTGAGAAGAACATCAGCGAGATCACCAAGAGCGAGATGATCGCGATGATGATCGGCCGCGAGCTGACCCAGCAGTACCCCGAGCGGCACAACGAGATCGGCGAGGTCACCTTAGAGGTGAAGAACATCTCGGACGGCGGCAAGCATGTCGACAACGTCTCCTTCGCCGCCCACCGCGGCGAGGTGCTGGGCTTCTACGGCCTGGTCGGCGCGGGCCGTACCGAGACAATGCGGATGGTTTTCGGCGTCGATCCCCGTGTCGGCGGCCAGGTCTTCCTGCATGGCAAGGAGATCAACCTGAAGAATCCGCGTGACGCGATCCGCCACGGCATCGGCTTCATCACCGAGAACCGGCGCGACGAGGGCCTGTTCCTGCGCTCCTCGGTTCGGGTCAACACCGTCATGGTCGCGCTGCACAAGATTCTCAAGCACGGCATGATCAGTTATAAGGAAGAGGCGCGGGTCTCGCAGGATTACGTCGATAAGCTGCGTACCGCAACGCCCAGCGTCAACCAAAAGGCCATGTTCCTCAGCGGTGGCAACCAGCAGAAGGTGGTTCTGGCCAAGTGGCTCTTCTCGGATTCCGAGGTCATCATCTTTGACGAGCCGACCCGCGGCATCGACGTGGGCGCCCGTCGTGAGATCTACCAGCTCATCAACGACCTGGTCGCTGGCGGGCGCACGGTGGTGGTGGTCTCCTCGGATATGGAGGAGATCATGGGCATCAGCGACCGGATCCTGGTCATGTATGAGGGCAACATTGCGGGTGAGGTTCAGAAGAAGGACTTCTCGCAGAGCCTGATCACAGAATACGCTGTAGGAGAAAGGACCCAAACGGTATGAAAACGAAAAAAGCTTCAAACATTGCGGCGAAGGTCGCGGACAAGCTGGGCGCATGGATGCTGATTATCCTGATTTCGGTCGTCATGCTGTTTGCCAGCGATAAGTTCCTCACTCTGGACAACCTGCTCAACGTCGTGCGCCAGATCGCGGTGGTCTGCATCGGCGCCATCGGCGTCTCCTTCGTCATCCTGGGCGGCGGGTTCGACCTGTCCACCGGTATGATCGCGACCTTTGCCGGCTGCAACGCGGCCATCTTCATGAAGAACCTGGGCTGGAACATGGTCATTGCGATCGTCGTCGCGGTGCTCATCGGCGTGGTGATCGGCACCGTCAACGGCACGCTGATCACCTTCCTGCGGATCCCGCCCTTCATCTGCACGCTGGGCATGCAGTACATCGTGCAGGGCCTGATCTTCGTCATCACCAAGAGCGTGCCCATCACCGGCCTGCCCGACAGCTTCCTGGTCATCGGCCGCGGCTACATCGGTGATCTGATCCCTGTTCCGATGATCATTATGCTGGCCTTCGTCATCCTCGGCCATGTGCTGCTCAAGTACACCGTCTTCGGCCGCTCGGTCATCGCGGTGGGCGAGAATGAGACCGCCGCCAAGCTCTCCGGCCTGAACGTCAACCTCATCAAGGTCGCGATGTACTCCTTCTGCGGCTTCTGCGTTTCCTGCGCCGGTATCGTACTGGCCTCTCGCCTGTCCTCCGGCCAACCGGCCTCCGGCGCCGACCTCTCGCTGCAGGCGATCGCCGCGGTTTACATCGGCGGTACCTTCAAGGGCAGCATCATCAACACCCTCGCCGGTGCGCTGGTCTGGGGCCTGATGAACAACGCGCTGAACCTGATGAACGTCAACGCATACTGGCAGAAGGTTGCGCTGGGCATCATCATCATCGTGGCGGTTCTCTTCGATACCTTCCGTGCGAAGCTGGCCACCAAGAGCTCCGACTAAACCAAACCGCACCCGATCTGAAACAGAAAGGAAGGGATCAGAGCTGTGAGCAAGAAAAAGGCCTTTATCTTCTATGGCGGCTGGGAGGGACACCAGCCCGACCTCGAGAGTGCCCGCTTTAAGCGGTGGCTCGAGGAAGACGGCTTCGAGGTCACCCGCACCGACACCTTCGAGCGGTGCGCGGACAAGGAGTACATGAAATCCTTTGACCTCATCGTCCCCTGCTGGACCCAGGGCGAGATGCCCGACTGGTGCTGCTTTGGCATCTCCGAGGCGGTCGCCGAGGCCGGCACCGGCATCGCCGGCGTCCACGGCGGCATGTGCGATTCCTTCCGCTGGAGCGTCGAGTGGCAGTTCATGACCGGCAGCCAGTGGGTCGCCCATCCCGGCGGGCGCAAGTACCTGCACCACATCGCCCGGCTGGACGACGCAACGATGAAGTACATGGAGGAGAACTACCCCGACAACAGCATCCCCGGCATCTTCCAGATGGACTACAAGGTCGAGTTCAAGAAGAACTCCACCTCCCCCATCATCGCCGGGCTGGAGGACTTCACCCTCCACACCGAGCAGTACTACCTGCATGTCGACCCCTGCGTCGACGTGCTGGCCACCACCCGGGTGGAATCGCTGGGCTGGCATGAGACCAACGGCCCGGTCGATATGCCGGTCATCTATACCAAGCACTGGGGCAAGGGACGGGTATTTTACAGCTCCCTTGGCCACCAGGACAACATCCTCGAGATCCCGCAGGTTGAGACCTTTACCCGCCGCGGGTTCCTCTGGGCAACCCGTTGAGAGGAGGCAGACAACGGTTTATGAAAAAGAAAGCGTTTATCTTCTATGGCGGCTGGGAGGGGCACGACCCCGACCTGGAAAGCGCTCGCTTCAAGCGGTGGCTTGAGGAGGACGGCTTTGAGGTCACCCGCACCGACACCTTCGAGCGGTGCGCGGACAAGGAGTACATGAGGTCCTTCGACCTCATCGTTCCCTGCTGGACCCAGGGCGAGATGCCCGACTGGTGCTGCTTTGGCATCTCCGAGGCGGTCGCCGAGGCCGGCACCGGCATCGCCGGCGTCCACGGCGGCATGTGCGACTCCTTCCGCTGGAGCGTCGAGTGGCAGTTCATGACCGGCAGCCAGTGGGTCGCCCATCCGGGCGGCAAGCTCAAGCTGCACCACATGTCCAAGCTCTCGGAAGAGCACCAGAAGTACATGCGGGAGAACTATCCCGACAACAGCATCCCCGGCATCATGCAGATGGACTACAAGGTCGAGTTCAAGAAGAACTCCACCTCTCCCATCATCGCGGGGCTGGAGGACTTCACCGTCCACACCGAGCAGTACTACCTGCACGTGGACCCCTGCATCGATGTGCTGGCCACCACCCGGGTGACCTCGATGGGCTGGCATGAGACCAACGGCCCGGTCGATATGCCGGTCATCTACACCAAGCACTGGGGCAAGGGCCGGGTATTTTACAGCTCGCTGGGACACCAGGACAACATCCTCGAGATCCCGCAGGTTGAGACCTTCACCCGCCGCGGGTTCCTCTGGGCAGCCCGTTGAAGAAACAAAATAATGTGATACAATAACAGGAGGGTTTGACAATGCTGGCAAAAGGTGTATTCGTAGAAGATTATATGAAGTTGGGTATCCGTGAGTATGACGTACCCGAACCCAAGGCAAACGAGGTCATGATCAAGACCAAGGCCGTCGGCCTGTGCTGCTGGGATTCCTGGCTGTATCGCGGTGTCAACGCCCCCGGTCCGTACCCCTACATCATCGGCCATGAGGGCGTGGGCGTCGTCGAGAAGGTCGGCGCCGAGGTCACCGGCCTCAAGCCGGGCGACAATGTTTCCTGCCTGAGCGGCCACAACCAGATGATGTGCGAGTACTCCACCGTTCCCGCCGCCGGTCTGGTCAAGCTGCCCGACGTCGTCGAGGACTGGGCGAAGGTCGTCTATGAGCCGGCCTGCTGCGTGACCAACCTGCTCAACATCACCGACATCCACATGGGCGACCATGTCGTGCTGGTCGGCGCCGGCTACATGGGCCTGCAGACCCTGCAGCTGCTCACCCGCGCCTCCCAGGCCGGCCGGATCACCGTCTTCGAGCTGCGTGAGGACCGCCGCAAGATGGCGATGGAGTATGCTGAGGACTTCGGCAGCCCCGAGAGCTTCGCGGTTCTCGATCCCGAGAGCGAAGAGGGCAAGAAGGCCGTCGCCGACATCATCGCCAAGGGCGGTGCGGACGTCGTCATCGACTTCGGCGCTTCCGACTCCGGCTTCCACCTGGCCGATTCGATGACCAAGCCCGCGGGCAAGCTGACCATCGGTTCCTTCCACCGCAGCGACGTCACCTTCAACGGCACCAAGTGGCACCTGGGCGGCCTGTATGTCTACAACCTCGCCCCGATGAGCAACCCCCACTTCAAGGAGGTTTGCCCGCGCTGCTACGCGATGATCCGCCGCGGCGTCCTCGATCCGGGCAAGTTCGTCACCCACACCGCCTACTATGAGGACATGGAGGCGATGGAGTACATGTTCCAGCGCGCTTGCGACAAGGGCGACAACTACATGAAGGGTGTCATCATGTTCGAAAAGTAAGACGCGGCCTTGGCTGCGGTATCGAGAGTGCGCCGGCCGGCGCACTCTCTTTGCCGTACCGGGCAAAAAAATCCATTTTCTGTGGAGGAGCCTATGAACAAACAATTTCCCCGCACCGAGATCGCCGGGATCTCGATGCCCCGCATGATCGCCGGTTGCAACTGGATCTCCGGATTCAGCCACCGCGGCCCGGCCGAGGACGAGATGATTCTGCGCCGCCACAACGGGCCGAACTCCGTCGCGGACATCTTCGAGGTGTTCCTCAACAACGGGGTCGACGCCTGCCTGGGCCTGTTCGATGTGGACAAGGACCTGCTCGACGCGGTCCGGATGGCCGAGGAGCGCACCGGCAAAAAGATGATCATGATGGACGAGCCGATCCTCAACGTCGACGACAACCCCATCGCCCGCATGGAGGCCGAGCAGACGATCAAGAAGTGCGCCGCCCGCGGCGCGACCTTCTGCCTGCCGCTGCACTCCTGCGTCGAGCAGCTGCTCAACAAGAACGAAAAGAACATCAAGCGGCTGCCGGATTATCTCAAGATGATCCGGGACGCCGGCATGATCCCGGGCCTGTCCGCCCACATGCCGGAGGTCATCCAGTACGCCGATCTCAACGAGTACGACGTCGAGACCTATATCCAGATCTACAACTGCATGGGCTTCTTGATGCAGGTTGAGATCGAGAGCGTCGTCAAGACGATCCACAACGCCAAAAAGCCGGTCATCACCATCAAGCCCTGCGCGGCCGGCCGCACCACCCCGTTTGTGGGCCTCAACTTCTCCTACAACACCATCCGCCCGCAGGACATGGTCTGCATCGGCTGCTTCAACGCCGAGGAGGCCGAGGAGGACATCGAGTACGGCCTGGCCGCCATCGAGCGACGCCTGCCCGACATCCGTCCCCGCAGCAGCCCGTTCAAGACCAGCGCGATCTCTGGAAAGGCGGAAAGGTAACCCATGAACAACACCAAAACCAAAAAAATGCACTATGCCTGGGTGGTCTTCATCTGCTGCATCCTGCTCAAGATGGGCCTGGGCGGCGCGGTCATGAGTATCTCCCCCAACTTCGTCACCCCGGTCGTGGAGGAGCTGGGCTGCGGCGTCAGCCAGTTCACCATGCTCGTCAGCGTCGAGGCCGCTGCGATGGCGGTGATGTACACCACCGCCGCCAGGGTGCTCAATCGCAGCAAGATCGGCAAGGTCATGGGCATCGCCGCCCTCGCCGAGGTCATCGGCATCGCGCTGATGGGCAGCTACCATTCGGTCTGGATGTTCTATCTGTCCGGCGCGATCATCGGTGTCGGCGTCGCCTTCACCGGCTTTGTCGCGGTACCCATCGTGGTCAACATGTGGTTCCGCAAAAAGGCGGGCACCGTGCTGGGCATCATCGTCGCGTCCGAGGGTCTGTCCACCGTCATCTTCACCAAGCTCACCGCCCAGCTGATCGTCAGCGTGGGCTGGCGGATGTCCTACGTCATCATGGCGGCGATCTGCCTGGTCGTCTCGGTGCCCGGGCTCTTCCTCTTCGTCAAGAGCCCTGCCGAGGTTGGCTGTGAGCCCTACGGCGCGGGCACAACCGACGCGGCCAACGAGCCCGCCGAGCCGGTGCGGGGCCTCACCCGCGCGCAGGCGGTCCGCAGCCCGGTCTTTTACATGGTCTGGCTCACCTGCATGATGTACAGCGTCGGCTGCGGCGTGCAGCAGTACATCGCCAACTTCTCGACGATGGAGCTCGGCCAGAGCATCCCCTACGGCGCGACCGCCGCGATGTGCATGAGCCTGGGCTGCGTCGGCAGCAGCATCATCCTCGGCTTCATCAACGACCGGTTCGGTGTCCGCGCGGGTCTTGCCTGGGGCGCCTTCTTCATCTTTGTCGGTTACGGCGGGATGATCCTGAGCATCACCAATCACAACCTCGTCATCCCCTCGGCGCTGCTGGTGGGCCTTGGCGGCAGCATGTACACCGTCCAGTCCCCGCTGCTCGCCCGCACCGCGCTGGGCAGCCGGGATTATTCCTCCATCTGGTCGATCATGATGACCGGCAACAGCCTCGTGGGCGCGTTCTCCTTCGCCCCGATCGGCCTGTTCTATGACGTCGGCGGCAGCTACCGCGGCGCGTTCATCATGGCCATCTGCCTGTACATCGGCGCGCTGGCGCTGGGCTCCTTCGCGATCAGCCGGGGCAAAAAGCTGCTGGAAAACCAGTAACAAAGGCATACAGTACAAAAACAGGGACAAGCACAAAGGTGTGCCAGCATAAGAAAACGCAACTTCCCTTCGGGTTGTTTTCTTATGCTGGCACACCTTTCTCCGTCCCGCGTTTTTCATTTGCTTTTATCCGTGCAGCGCCCCGACCACCAGCGTGTCGGGATGGATCGCCAGCACCGGCAGCCCCCGCACCTCGTGGGCGTAGCGGACGGTCATGCCGGTGCCCGAGCGTTTGCGCCCGCCGTCAAAGACCGCGAGCAGGCAGTCCGCCCGGTCGACCATGTACCGGTTGCGGGTCAGAAAGTCCTCCGCGCCGCCGCGCCCGTCGGTGACCACCACCACCTGCTGGCAGGCGCGGCGCAGCGCCGCCATCCGCCGCCGGTCGGCCTCGTTCCAGCGCCCGTCGTACCCCTCAAAGGGCACCGCGAGACACACCTCGATATCGGCGTATTCCGGCTGCGCCCGCAGCGCCAGCAGCGCCTCGGTGGCCCACATGTCCACCCCCAGCGCGCCGCCGACCCAGAACCGGCGGCAGCCCCGCCGGTAGAGCCGCACCAGCTGGGCGGCGATCCGCTTCTTGAGATCGCCGCACCGCGGGTCGCTCTCGTCGTACCGGAATACAAACCGCGAGGGGCGGTGCCCCGTGATCGCGCAGCTGTGCAGCTCAGGCCTTGTCTCCATCTCGCTCACTCCTTCTGAAATCTGGACGGGGTCGCTCGTCTGCCGTGTTGGTTCCATCATACCATCTTTGCCGCGCCGGGGCAATCGCCGGGGCAGGGGAGCCGGGCCAATTTTTCGCCCATCCAAAAGAGGGCGTACCCCTTGTGTGGGGTACGCCCTCGGCGTTCCCGGTCAGCAGCGTCGCCGGCCGGTTATCGCTGCCCGGATCACTTCTTCTCCTGATCCTGATTTGCACCGCGGCGGCGCAGCAGGATCAGAATTGCGATCAGCAGCAGCAGCGCGAGCAACAGCAGGA
>CALXBG010000076.1 GCA_944386485.1 uncultured Pygmaiobacter sp.
CACCTTGCCAAGGTGGAGGTAGCGAGTTCGAGCCTCGTAAGCCGCTCCATATGGTGCTGTAGCCAAGTGGTAAGGCAAGGGTCTGCAAAACCCTCATGCGACGGTTCAAATCCGTCCAGCACCTCCAACAATCGCAGATAACATTGTTATCTGCGATTTTTTTATATCTGCTGCTTTTATTTTGAAAGGAAGAAGCGCACGCATGGACCTGTATCTACGGGCACCGACAAAGGATGACCTTGCCGCCATAGAAGAGTACAAAGCCGAATTTATTTGTCACGGTGAAGTACTACATGGCTGTGCCTGCATCCAGGACTATGCGGATCTTGCCGACTGGCTGGACAGTATTCAGAAAAATGCAAAAGAGGAAACAGTCGCCGAGGGTTGGGTTCCCTCTTCCACCCTGCTTGCGATTCGCGAGGATGGCCTTCTTGTCGGAATGATCGATATCCGCCACCGGCTCAATGACTACCTTGCCCAATTTGGCGGTCATATCGGATATAGTGTTCGCCGTTCGCAGAGACAGAAGGGATGTGCCACCCGGATGTTGCAGCTCGGCCTTGATTACGCGCGTTCTTTGAATCTTGAGCGGGTATTGATAACCTGTGATAAAAACAATAGTGCCTCTGCCGCCACGATTCTCAGCCAAAACGGCATACTGGAAAATGAAGTTGTGGAGGATGATCATCTAGTTCAGCGGTATTAGATTGCGTTATAAAGAATAATTTTATCAAATGCAACTGTCAGTTGCCCTTCTGCCGCAGCCGGTTGGTTGCGGCTTTTTTGTTTTGTGATAGAATAACCCGCAAAGGAGGTATTACCTATGACGATTGGAGAACGCATTGCTCTGCTGCGAAAAAAAGCCGGGCTCTCGCAGGAAAAGCTGGCCGAACTCGTCGGGGTTTCCCGGCAAGCGATCGGCAAATGGGAATCAGGGCTTTCGTTGCCGGGCATTGACAACCTGCAGGAGCTCGCGCGGGTGTTGCAGGTTAGCTGCGACGAGTTGATTACCGGGATTTGTCCCTCCCCTTCTTCCGCAAACGGAGAAGCCCAAATCGCTCTTGCAAGCGTACAGGATCTTCTGTCCCAGCAAACAGTTGCCAATCGGCGCAGCGCACAGCGGCGATTTATTCTCTCGCTTTTGGCTGTCCTGCTCGCCTGCTTACTTGCGCTGGGCGCCTTGGCACTAAGCTATATCGGATTTAATCAGATGCAATCGCTTTCCAGACAACTCTCCGGTCTGGAATCCACAGTCGCCGGACTACAGTTTTATACCAACAGGGAACCGGATTCCTCCTCCGGTTCCACCCTCATTGCCGATTATGACCGCAGCTATACATTACTGCCCAGCGGGGACGCGGTAGATCTTCGGATTAGTGTGCTGCCCAAAAATCTTGCGGATGGGCAGAGTGCGAAATTTTCTCTGATTGCCGGTGATCAAAATTTGGTTCAACAAGCTACTGCCGAGGGCGGCAGCTTTTGGGGAGAATTTGAAATCCCGCTTACTGACACCTTCAACAACTTCAAAATTTCCTTCCTGCTCGAGGATACCGACGGCAATACCACACAAGAACTTCTTTTTACTGAAACAGAGTTTATCACCCAATATACGCTGCGGCTCTCCCTTGCACCCGATACTTTGACCGCAGGGCCCCTTGCAAATGGAAACTGGATTATTGGCGGACGAATGGCTCTTACTGTTGAACTGTGCGAAAACCGTTACCCCGTCTCCGGAACACTCGAACTTATAATCGACGGCAAAACAATGCTGGCTATTCCACTCAACGACCAAATCTTTGATAATTTGGGAGAGACAGAAAGTGACGGGGCGCAGGATCAGGCAGCGGCCGTCGCCGGTTTTACCGCCTATGTCGATTTTCCGATCGAACGCTATACGGTTACGGATCCCGGTTCGATCAACATTCTAGCCCGGATCACCGACAATTTGGGCAAGGAACATCTCGCCCGCTGGTGTCCGGAGTAAACTTCCATGAATAAAAAGAACCGGTGCATTGCACCGGTTCTTTTTGCTGTTTACAGTTTCTCAATGGCCTCGATGACCATATCCCGCAGCGTGGCAGGATTGCCCTGACCACGGCTGGCCCGCATGCACTGGCCCACCAGGAATCCGGCAACATTGGTTTTGCCCTTCTTGTAGTCGGCAACCGCCTTCGGGTTGTCGGCAAGCACCTGGTCGACGATCCCCGCCAGCGCCGAGGTGTCGCTGATCTGGGCAAGTCCTTTCTCCTTGACAACCTCTTCGGGTTCCACGTCCTTGGCCATGATCTCCTCCAAAACCGTCTTGGCTGCGGTGTTGGAGATGGTGCCCTTATTGATCAGCTCGATCATGGCAACAAGGTGTTCGGGAGTGAGGGCGGTATCGGTGATCTCTACCCGCTGCTCATTGAGCAGCTTTGCAATGTCGCCCAAAACCCAGTTGGCAACCGTCTTGGCCTCACAGCGTCCCAGCGCGACACAGGAATCGAAGAAGTCAGCCCGCGCCTTGTTCACGCTGAGCAGCTGGGCGTCAACCTTCTGAAGCCCGAAATCCTTGACATACCGCAGCGTCTTGGCGGTGGGAAGCTCAGGCAGGCTGGCCTTGAGCGCTGCGATCTTCTCGTCGCTCACCACAAAGGTCAGCAGGTCGGGATCCGGGAAATACCGGTAGTCCTGTGCGTCCTCTTTGCTCCGCATTACGATGCTCTTGTTCTTCGCATCGTCCCACCGACGGGTTTCCTGTTGGACTGTGCCGCCGGAAGCGAGCACCTCCATCTGCCGCTCGGATTCATAGACGATCGCGCGGTAGACCGCACCGAAGCTGTTGACGTTCTTCATCTCACAGCGGGTGCCAAACTCGGTAGCGCCCTTGGGCCGAACCGAGACGTTGACATCACAGCGCACGCTGCCCTCCTGCATCTTGGCGTCGCTGATGCCCAGATACAGCAGAATGGTGGTGATGGTCTCGAGGTAGGCCTTGGCCTCCTCGGCACTACGGAGATCCGGCTCGGAGACAATCTCAATCAGCGGCACGCCGCAGCGGTTGTAATCGCAGAGCGTACCATCGAAGGAATCATCGTGAATCAGTTTGCCGGCATCCTCCTCGATATGGATCCGGGTAACCCCAATCCGGCGCACATCGTCCCCGACCAAAACATCCAGATAGCCGTGCTCACACAGCGGCACATCGAACTGGGAGATCTGATAAGCCTTGGGCAGGTCGGGATAAAAATAGTTTTTGCGGTCCTGCTTGGTAACTCCATTGATCTTGCAGTTGAGGGCATGACCCATCTTGACCGCACTCTCGACTACCTGCTGGTTGAGAACCGGCAGAGTTCCGGGAAAGCCCATGCAGACCGGGCAGCAAAGGGTGTTAACCTCGGCACCAAACCGGTTTTCGCAGCTGCAGAAGATCTTAGTTTTGGTATTCAGCTCGGCGTGGACCTCCAGGCCGATGACTGTCTCAAAGTTGTTGTTCATCTCGCTCACATCTCCTTTACCGCGAATCCGCCTACTGCCGTCTCATAGCTCTTGGCGATCGAGAGCAGCCTTGTCTCGCTAAACTTGGGACCAATGACCTGCATACCGATCGGCAACCCCGCGCCATCTTTGCCGCAGGGGAAGCTGATGCCCGGCAGGCCGGCAATATTCACGGTGACGGTGCACACGTCAGACGCATACATCTGGACCGGATCGTCACACTTCTCGCCCAGCCGGAAAGCGGTGGTCGGGTTGACCGGGGTCAGGATGGCGTCGCACTTGGTGAACGCATTGGCAAATTCCTTCGCGATGACATTCTGCAGCAGCTTGGCCCGCTTGTAGTAGGCGTCGTAGTAGCCCGAACTGAGCACATAGGTACCCAGCATAATCCGCCGCTTGACCTCGGCGCCGAAGCCCTGGCTGCGGGTAGAGAGATACAGATCATTGAGGGTGCCCTCCCGGTTGCCCGAGAAGCCGTACTTAACCCCATCATACCGAGCGAGATTGCTGCTCGCCTCGGCGGAAGAGATGATGTAATAAGCGGCCAGCGCATAGTCGGTGGAGGGCAGCGAAATCTCGACGATCTCAGCGCCCAGTCCCCGCAGCTGCTCGGCGGCAGCATAGACCGAAGCCTTGACCTCTGCCGAGATGCCCTCGCCAAAGTACTCCTTGGGGATACCCAGCCGAAGCCCCTTCACGCTGCCCTCAACCTTACCCAGCGCAGTCTCGCGGGAGGTCGCGTCCCGCACATCACGGCCGCAGATCGCGCCATAGAGCAGCGAGACATCATCAACCGTGCGGCCGAACGGGCCAATCTGATCCAGCGAGGATGCAAAGGCAACCAGGCCATACCGGCTGACCGCGCCATAGGTCGGCTTGAGACCGACAATGCCGCAGAAGCTGGCCGGGCAGCGAACCGAACCGCCGGTATCAGAGCCCAGCGCCAGCGGTACCTCGCAGGCGGCGACCGCCGCAGCGCTGCCGCCGGAAGAGCCACCCGGCACCCGGCTGGTGTCCCAGGGATTCTTGGTCTTTTTGAAATAGGAGTTTTCACAGCTGCCGCCCATCGCGAACTCGTCCATATTCACCTTACCGGTGACGACGATGTCCTGCGCGTTGAGCTTCTCCATAACGGTGGCGTCATAGGGGGGCACAAAATTCTCCAGCATCCGGGACGCGCAGGTCGTCTTGATGCTCTTGGTGCAGATGTTGTCCTTAATCGCGATCGGAATACCGGCCAGCGGGGCGATCTCCTCACCGGCGGCGATTTTCTCGTCTACCCGCTTGGCGGTAGCAAGCGCCTCGTCGGCGGTGACGGTCAAATAAGCATCAATCTGATCCTCAACCGCTGCAATCCGGTCCAGAGAGGACGTCGCAATCTCCGCTGCGCTGACCTCTTTGGCGCGCAGCAGCGCGGCCAGTTCGGTCGCGGAATACTCATATAGTTTTTTCATCTTTGCTCTCCCCCCTTGTTATTCTACAACCTTGGGCACCATCAGGCAGCCCGCGGCAGTATCCGGCGCGTTTTTGAGCATCTCATCCCGCGCAAAAGAGGGCTGCACCACATCCGGCCGCAGCTCCATCGTGTTCTCGGGGTCCAGCAGGCTGTCCTTGCTGACCAGCTCGGGCAGCTTTTCCACCATGCTGACGATGCTGGAGAGTTCCTGCTCCATCTTGGGAATCTCCTGCTCTGGAATCTCCAGTTTTGCCAGCTTTGCGATATGTCTTACATCGATCTCCATATCCGCCTCTCCTTTTTATTTATTCCTGATTTTTGTGAATCATCTCAAAAAACGCCGCTTCATCGATCACCGGAATCCCCAGTTCCCCCGCTTTGGTCAGCTTACTGCCGGCGGCCTCTCCCGCAAGCAGATAACTGGTTTTCTTCGAGACCGAACCGGTGGCCTTGCCGCCGTTTTTGCGGATTAGCGCCTCCGCCTCGTCCCGCGAGAGGGTGGGCAGCGTACCGGTGACCACGATGGTCAGCCCTGCGAGATAATCGGTCTTTTCCTCGCCGGTATAGGTCATATTCACCCCGGCGGCCCGCAGCTTTTCGATCAGATCGCGGCTGCCAGGCTTGGAGAAGAACTCCACCACACTCTGCGCCATGACCCCGCCAAAGCCGTCGATGTCGCCGATCTCCTCCTCGCCGGCTTCCATCACCTTGTCGATGCTGCCAAACCGTTCGGCCAGCGCCGCAGCTGCGGTCTCGCCGATGTTGCGGATGCCCAGCGCATTGATCAACCGGTCGAGGTTGTTCTCCTTCGAGCGTACGATTGCCGAAAAGAGGTTGGACGCCGCTTTCTCCTTGAATTTGTCCAGCGTCAGCAGTTGCTCCTGGGTGAGATAATACAGATCCGCCGCGTTTGTCACATAGCCCTTCGCGACCAGCTGTTCAAGCACCGCCGGGCCGCAGCCGTCAATCTCCATCGCCCCGCGGGATGCAAAATGGATCAGGTTTCGCATCCGCTGCGCCGGGCACTCGGGATTCAAGCAGCGCAGCGCCGCCTCATCCGGAAGCCGGGAAACCGGCTGTCCGCAGGAGGGACAGACCGACGGCATCTCAAAGACCGGCGCATCCTCACGGTGAGCGGCGACCCCAAGCACCTCGGGGATAATGTCCCCCGCCTTTCGCACCTGAATCACATCGCCAATGCGAATTTCGCGTTCACGGATGAAATCCTCATTGTGCAGCGAAGCGCGGGAAACGGTGGTCCCTGCAAGAAAGATCGGGTCGAAGACCGCCGTCGGGGTCAACACTCCGGTGCGTCCGACCGAAACCTCAATCGACCGCAGTTCGGTTTCCTTTACTTCCGGCGGATACTTGAAAGCCACCGCCCAGCGCGGAAACTTGCTGGTACTGCCCAGCTGGTTGCGAAGGCGGAAATCATCCACCTTCACGACGGCGCCGTCAATACCGTAGTTGACCTCGCCCCGGGTCGCCCCGATCCGGTCAATCTCCGCATGGATCTCCTCGACAGTATAAACCGTTTTGAAATTCGGTGAAACTGAGAAGCCCAGCTTGTCCAACCAGCGAAGACTTTCGGCATGGCTGGAAAAGCTTTTCCCTTCGCATTGCTGGATATTGAAGATGAACACCGCGAGCCCGCGGGCGGCGGTAATCTTCGGATCCTTCTGCCGCAGCGAACCCGCAGCGGCATTGCGCGGATTCTTAAACGGCTTGCCGCCCTCGTTTTCCTGCGCGGCTGAAACCGCCGCGAAGGTGTCCTTGGGCATATAGACCTCGCCCCGCACCTCGAGAAATGCCGGTGCATCCTTGAGCCGCTTTGGAATCCCTTTAATCCGCTTGAGATTGGCAGTCACATCCTCGCCAATCAGCCCGTCTCCCCGGGTCGAACCCCGAACAAAGACCCCATCGCGATACTCAAGGCTGACCGATAGCCCATCGATCTTGGATTCCACGACAAAGGCGGGATGTTCCGCTTCCTCGCTCACCCGGCGCACAAACTCCTCTACCTCTTCAAAGGAAAAAACGTCCTGCAAGCTTTCCATCTTTACAGCATGGGGAACCTTTTCAAAAGAAGAAGAAGCCGCCGCGTCGATCAACTGGGTGGGAGAATCCGGGGTAATCAGCTGGGGAAATTCCTTCTCCAGCGCCTTGAGCTCTCTCGTCAGCTGGTCATACTCAAAATCCTCGAGTTCGGGCGCATCCTGATTATAGTACAGATCATCATTTTTTCTGATCTCGGCGCGCAGCTGCTCAATCCGCTCCCGCGCCTGTTGTTCGTTCATGCCATCACCGCCCTATCTGATTTAGTATACCACAACTCTATTGACTCTGCCATATTTTCGGTAGCTTTTTTGTATAAAATTCAACTGCCGCTGGCGGCGTAAAACTGCGGCACCGCCCCAATGATGAGGGTATCAGCAATGCTGACCTGGGTATTCACCTCGACACTAGTGGTGTAACCGGGGATAATTGCGCTCATCTCGACGGTAAAATCCATCAAAATCTTGTGCTGAGTCTGGTTGATTCCAGCCGATTCCAGCGTACTGGTGATGTTGCTTTCGACAAAGGAGGCCGGGACCACCTGAAACCGGATCGTCGGGCCCCGCCCTGCAAAGATCTGCCAGCCCAGCAGCGTACCGATCGGGATCTCAACCTCCTCCAGTTCCATCATTGCAAGCCGGGTGCTGACCGCGTTGGTCAGCTGCGATTTCACCCGGTTGATTGCCGCCGCGTCGGTCTGAACTGAAGTCACCATGCCCTGTTCATCGGTGCAGACGGTGACCAGATCCTCATACCCAATCTCCTGTTTTTCGAGTTCTCCCAGTACCGCCTCGTTGATCGCGAGGATGCTGCTCACCCGCGCCTGATACTGAGCCATCGTGATAACCACCGGGCGTACCTCGTGATCCAGCGCAATGAGCGCGGCCAAGAATACCCCAGCGAAGATTCCCACCCGCAGCGGCCAGCCCATCCGCTTTTTCTCTCTCTTTTGCCTGCGCCGCATCCGGGCACCCCCCTTTTCCCTACCTTTTACTATATGCGCGAATCATACAAAAGGTTCTGCAAATAGGCGCAGGGGTCCCGCTTGACAAAAACTGTATTACTGATATAATACAGTTAGAAAGTGTATTATTCGAATAATACAGTTCGCGGAAAGGAGGGTTGTGTTTGCTTCAGTTTGATACTCTTACTCTGGACTCGCACAGCCCGATCTATCTGCAAATCCTTCGTTTTATCAAACAGGAAATCGCATCGGGCACCATCTGTTATGGGGACGAACTGCCTTCCCGGCGAGTGCTCTCAGCGCTGTTGGGGGTCAACCCCAACACCGTGCAAAAGGCCTTTCATCTGCTGGAAGAAGAAGGAATCATCGAATCCCGCGCCGGGGCGAAGAGCGTCATCGCCGCCGATGAAGCCGCCGCAAACCGACTGCGCGCCGAACTGCGGGAGGTGGAGGCCCGATCAGCCATCCAGCTGCTGCGAGAGAGCGGCCTGACCAAAAAGGAGGCGCTGGCATTGATCGAACAGTTTTGGGATCAGCCTCCGGAAAGGAGCGACGGATGAAAAAACATCTCTCAGTTCTCGCGCTTACGGTCTACCGAACGCTGTTTTGGGTTCTGGCGGTCTGCATGGCCGCGGCGCTTGCCCAGATTGGCCTGTGCGCTTTTCAAATTTTGCAAGCCGGCAGTCAGGAGAGGGCATTCTACACGCTGGAACAGTTGATTGAGCTGCCTTCTTTCGGGCGAATCGGCGGCATAGCATTCCTTGCGGTCTGCGCGGTGCTCTGTTTTTGCGGCTGTGATCGTGCGACCAGCCGCAGCGGTTATACGATGCGCCGACTGCAGATTGATGAGCGCGCGGCGGTCGGCTGGGCGTCGGTAAGCAATGCGGGAATGCTGGCACTTCTCTGGGGCAGCCAGCTTGCTGCGTCGCTTGTGGTCAATCTGATCCTGCGCCGGGCCGTCGGTCCCCAACCGGACGCGCAGACGCTGCTAATCGCCTTTTACCGCAGCGAATACCTGCACGCATTGCTGCCGATGCGGGAGTTCAGTTTGCTGATCCGCAACCTCCTGCTGCTCTTGGCCCTCGCGGTCAGTTGTGCAGTCTTCTCCTATCACCAACGGCGGGGCGGCTACCGGCTGGAGCCCTTGATTCTCATCCTCCTCACCCTTTTCTATTTTCCGCAGCAGGCTGGCAGTTTGGATGCAGATCTTGTCCTGATGCTGGCCGCTGTGGCAGGAATCGTATCCTCGCTGTACAGCTTATGGGGAGGTGCAAAAGATGAAATGTCGTCTTGACTCGCTGTGTCCCGTGGGGCTTGACCCGATGCGGGAACTGCTGTGGTTCTTCATCGGAGTAGGCGCCAGCACCCTTTACAGTCTAAAATTCATCTTTTCCCTGCTGTCGACCCGCAGTAATCTGCTTTACAGTCTGGAGCGTCTGCCCGCCGGCGATGCCGCAATGTTGACCATGCCCTGCTTTTCTGCGCTGATGAACGGAGCGACTATCGGTTTTCTGCTCGTTGCACTCTGTATGCCGGCCCTTGCATTGGTTCACTATCTCTACCATTATCAGGGCAGCCGAAGCATCTATCTGATGCGCCGCTTGCCCCAGCGGTGGGAACTGGCGCGCCGCTGTCTCGCGCTGCCGGCACTCGGCGCAGCCGCCGCATTGCTCTGCGGATTGGTTATCACCCTGCTCTGGATGGGGCTCTATCTGTTCGCCACCCCGCGGGAACTGCTCTCCCCGCTTTGGTATCTCTGATGAAAAGGACGGGATCGCATATGTTACAACTGGACTCGGTCAGTAAGTCCTATCGCAACCAGAAAGCGCTGCAAGAGGTCTCGCTTACGCTCCGCCCCGGTGAGATCGTGGGCCTGTTCGGGGAGAACGGCGCGGGCAAAACCACCCTGATGAGCTGCATCCTGGGTTATCTGCGTCATGAGGGCAGCATCACGCTGGACGGCGCGCCGATCACCCGCAAAAACATCGCGCGGCTCTCCTTTGCCACCAGCGTACACTCCTTCTTTCCAAATCTTTCCGCTGCGGCGCATCGGGAATTTTACCAGCTGCATTTTCCCGCTTTCCGCACACGGCGGTTTGAGGGGCTCATGGAATTTTTTGAGCTGCCGATGCACCGTCCGGCGCGTCATCTCTCAACCGGTCAGCAGAATCAGCTGGAGGTCATTCTTGCGCTCTCACAGGGAGCGGATTATATCCTGATGGATGAGCCCTTTGCCGGCAACGATCTGTTTAATCGGGAAGATTTTTATAAGGTCCTGTCCGGCATTTTGGAACCAAATGAGACGGTCGTCATCTCAACCCATCTGATCGAGGAAATCCAGAACTTTATCGGCCGGGCGGTGCTGCTTCATCAAGGACGGTTGATCGGAGACAAGTCCGCCGATGACCTTGAGGCTGAGGGCAAAGACCTGGTACAGTTTGTCAAGGAGTCGTATCATTATCGGGCCGATCGGGTCAGCCGGGCCCTGGGCAGTTTTGCACCTGATGATCACGATGACCGCAACCCGCTGTGAGAGGAGGCGACCGCGATGAAAAAGAGTCTGGCTGTCTTTTTTCTGCTGCTTGTGTGTGCTGCGGCATTGATCTGGGCATCGACAGTCGGGATCGGGCGCGCCGAAGAGCAGGTCACAATCACATCCCAGACGCTTGCGGGGGATCCTGCCGCCGCTTCGGGAATCACGGTGACCGAGCGCACCACGCTGAAAAACCATCTGCTCTGGGAGACCTGTTTCGCTGCCGACAATCCCTCCGGTGCGTCAACCGATTTCTCTTTTTTCTCCAGCGAACTTCAATTCGACAGTTCCCCTGAACCCCATATCGAGTTCATGCTTTACCTCAATGGAGGCATCGGCAGCAACAGCGATATTCTCGCCGATGCAAGCGAGGATTCTTATTGCGGCTTTCCTCTTTCCTTTGCCCGCGCGCTGGCCGCCGAGACCGCGCCGGGAGAAACAAAAAAAGGCAGCTGCGTCCTCGCGGATTATTATGAGTATCTCCCTTACAACCTCGACTATCTGATGGGCGGCGAATATACGCTGGTCTACACCGAGGAGCTCGAGCAACAGGTGAGAGATTTTTTTCGGTTCAAAACGCCGAGTGATCTTGTCATCGATCTGGAGTTGACCAAGGATAACGCCGGAAACACCGTCAACATCGACTATTCCTGCGACTCTGTGAACAGCGGACTGCAAACCGTCTGCACCGCAACAGAAGACGGTTTTTACTTCACCTTCTTGCTTGATGCGCTGGATGAACTATCCTTCGACGAAGTTCCTGGTGGATTTGGCATCTATCATCTGTCCTGGACACTAGATAAAAGCGACAGCAGCGACATCTATCTGTTGCAAGGCGATCAGCTCGCCAATATCTATCCGCTGGATGCACAAAACTGCAAGGTGCTGGACCTTGTGCTGCTCAGCGACGGACAAACCCTCTGCCTGTTCACTCTGGAAGAGGGAGTCTGCTGGCTGAACCTCATCTCGCTGGAAACCACCTCTCTCATTCAGCGGCTTGCAATCGATGGCAATTACGCAGACGGATTTGGAGTCGATCCGTGGGTGGATGAGGATTTTATTCTTCTCTGCGACTGGGAAAATAGCTTTTCCCTGCTCGAGCGCGGTGATGATGGCCAGTATACAATCGTTTTTTCCGGCAACCGGCGTTTGGAAAACCCCGCAGATCCCGAACAGCCGATCTTTTTGATCGGTTATGACAGTACGGTTGCTTTTGACGGACAGCGGCTGGTAATCATCACCCCGCAGGACTCGCGCGGCATCAATTTCTGGCTCGGCGTCTTCGACCAAAACGGACTTGCCTACGCCGGCAGCTATAAACACAGCCAAACTGTCTTTTCCAACACCACTTACAGCGACAGCTGCGTTCCGATCGCGCAAGATGCTTTTTCTCTGGAGTTTGTATAAGAAAACAGGCCGGTTTTGAGCCGAGGTTCAACCCCCGACCGAAAACCGGCCTTTGTTTTCTTCTTATTCTGTCTCGTATGGCACCTGAACCAGGCTGTTTGCCATCTTGACCGCCTCGCGTGCAGTCAGATCTCCATAGAGGTAAAAGGATCGCTCTCCGTTATCCCAAATAAGCATGGTGCGTTCGTTTTTGGTCGTGAGATAGGCGGGACTGCCGTTGATCTCGAGTTCTTTGTAGTCGGCGTTTTCGGTATCGAAGATCACCGAACCGGCAACCGACCGCTGTTCCTCAAACAGGATCCATCGCCCTTCGTAGCTGATCTGTTCCTCTTCCGGGATTGCCTCCTGCGAGCCGTACTGTTCGATCAGCGCCGCAAGCTGCTGCTCATACTCTTCATTCTCCTCTTTGTCCCGATACTCGATCGAATAAAAGAAATCATATTCCTCATTCGATCCGGTCATCACATACCCATCGGGCAGATAATCCGGCTCATAATGATAGTCCCCTTCCGAAATCTCTTCTTCCAGACCATTC
>CALXBG010000077.1 GCA_944386485.1 uncultured Pygmaiobacter sp.
GATAGAGATTTTCCACCTTGCGGCCGACCATCTCCTCGACGAGGGTGTTCTCCTGCACCTCGGCGATCGGCCGGCTGGAGATGGTCTGCCCGTCACGGATGACGGTGACCCGGTCACAGATCCGGTAAATCTCATCGAGTTTATGGGAGATGTAGATGCTGGAGGTCCCGCTCTTTCGAAGACCGTCGAGAATCTCCATCAGGGTATCGGTCTCACGGTCGGTCAATGCGCTGGTCGGCTCGTCGAGAACCAAAATCCGGGGTTTTTTGACATAAGCAATACGACTGTTGCCGACTGCAACCAGTCGTTTCTTATCTGCTCCTACGATAACATAAAGAATTTGCAATTTCTATTGTTTTTTCACTTCAAAATATTGTAAATCTTGCAACAATATGGTATCATATTGACATATTCAATATACTGCTTTTTCCCTTTTTGTGCATGTCGTCCAAAATTTCTGTTTGTCACACGGAGGCGTTCCCATGAAAAATTCTCCCAGACCAATGCATTTTGACCCCTCTCAGGAGATGCAAACCCGCGAAACCGAGCTGCGCTATTGTCTGGATGAGACCATGTTGACCGTCGATCTGCACGCGCATCCGTTTTATGAGATTTACTTTTTCGTCGAGGGCAATCTTGAAAGCTATGTTGTAGGAAACCGCAGCTACCATCTGCGCCGGGGGGACATTCTGATGATCCCGCCATCGGTACTGCACCACCCGGTTTTTCATTCCGAACCCAAGCGCTATGTCCGCTTTGTGCTCTGGCTCTCGATGAGCTTTCTCGATCAGCTGATTCAGACCGACCCGGATATCGACTATGTGATGCGGCTGTGCCATGAGCGCAAAGAGTATATGATCCGCTGCTCCGCCCCGGCGCTGGCGCAGTCGCTGGAAAACCATCTGCAGACCATCTGGTATGAGTCTCAGGGAGACGCGCTGTGCAAAAAGGCCTATGAAAAATACTCCTGCCTGGGTTTTCTGATTCAGCTCAACCGCACCGTATCGGATCAGAACGTCATCTCAAGTATCCACGACCACAAAAGCCCGCTGCTTGATCAGATTCTCGCCTTTGTACAGGAAAATTACTCTGCGCCGCTCACCCTGAAAAAGGTCGCCGAGTACTTCTTTGTCAGCCCGTCGACGGTGGAGCACCTGTTTTCTCAAAAGCTGGGCAAATCCTTTTACCGCTATGTCATTGAGTGTCGGCTCATTACCGCGCAGTCGATGATTCAACAGGGTATTCCGCTCAAAGAGGTTTCCCGCGCCTGCGGTTATTCAGATTACAGCAACTTTTACAAATCCTTCGTCAAGGAACTGGGCGTTTCCCCCAGCGATTTTCGCTCCTACGCTACACCCGACCACTTTTTAATCTCCCGGTCCTGACAAAAGACCGCCCGGCCGCATACTCTGGTAGCAGGCCGGGCGGTCTTTTGTCGCCGCGGCCGGAAAGGAGATTTGAATCTATGGAAAACAACCAGAACGCGGTGGTCAGCCCTGTCTATCCCGGCACAGTTCTCAAAAACGGCAGTTCCGGCAGCGAGGTTGCCCGGGTCCAGAAATATCTCAGCGCGCTGCGGACCAAATACCCCACCCTCTCCCCCATCACGGTGGACGGCAAATACGGCTCTGGAACCGCAAACGTCGTCAAACAGTATCAGGGCATCACCCGGCTGCAAATCGACGGCGTGGTCGGCAGGGACACCTGGAACACCCTGATCGGCGACTACAATGAGACCATCGGCGGCAGCGCCGACACCTACCCCGGCATCGCGCTGCGCTCCGGCTCCAGCGGCGAGGATGTGCGCCACATGCAGCTGCTGCTCAATGAAATTGCCCGCAAGTACACCGCAATCAATGTCCAGACGGTTGATGGAAAGTACGGGAACAACATGTCCGCGGCGGTCCGCCGGTTCCAGCGTCAGTTTGGCCTCTCCGCCGACAGCACGCTGGGCAAAGATACCTGGAACCGGATCATCACGGTGCACAATGCGCTGAGTTCCGGCAGCCCCACGCCGGTGACCACCCCCTACCCCGGCACGGTGCTGAGCACCGGCTCGAGCGGTGATTCGGTTCGGTTTGTACAGAGCTATCTCAACGCGATTGCCGGACCGCCCTTTTTGACCATCGACGGCATCTACGGACAGAACGTCACCCGTGCCGTTGGATCGTTCCAGGCCGCCAACAGCCTCAAGGTGGACGGCAAGGTCGGATCGGCTACCTGGAGCGCCCTGATCCCCGCCTTTAATCAGACCCTTTAATCCTTCCACCAAGCCCCCTTCGGGGGCTTTTTTTATTGACGCGTTTGCCCAAAACTGCTAGGATGGTAAAAAGCCCGCCTGCACGGGCGATAGAGAGGGGTTTTTTGTTTGGATCCGGCTATGATGAGCCTGCTCGCCAAGGAGTATCCCAACGCTGAGGCGGTCTCTACTGAGATCATCAATCTGAACGCGATCTGCTGTCTGCCCAAAGGGACCGAGTACTTTTTCAGCGATCCCCACGGCGAGGCGGAGGCCTTCTGTCATCTTTTGAATACCGCGTCCGGCGTCATCCGGGACAAAATCGAGGGACTCTTCTCCCGTTCGGTCTCGCTGGCCCAGCGGGAAGAACTCTCCCGGCTCATCACCCAGCCCGAACCGGTTTTCTCGCAGCGCCGCTGCCGCGAGGATTTTGCCGACTGGTGCCGCATCTCGATCTACCAGCTGGTTCAGGTCTGCCGCCAGCTGGCCTCCAAATATACCCGCAGTAAGGTTCGCAAACTGATGCCGGCGCGGTTTTCTTATATTCTGGACGAGCTGCTGCACGCGGACACCGAGGAGAATAAAGAAGAATACTATGCCGCCATTATCGACTTTATCATCAACACCGGTATCGAGATCGACTTTATCACCGAGCTGTGTGCGCTGATCCGCCGCTGTGCGGTCGACCGGCTGCACATCCTCGGAGACATCTTCGACCGCGGTCCCCATGCCGATCAGATCATCGAGCAGCTGATGACCTTCCGGCACGTCGATATCCAATGGGGCAACCACGACATCCATTGGCTGGGCGCCTATCTGGGCAATCCGGTCTGCGTGGCCAGCGTCGTTCGGCTGGGAATCAGCTACAACAGCTTTGACCTGCTGGAGGACGGCTACGGCATCAACCTGCGGGCGCTGTCGATGTTCGCATCTAAAATCTACCACCATGATCCCTGCGCCGTCTTCCGCCCCCATCTGCTCGACGTCAATACCTATGACCCGGTCGACGCGGACCTTGCCGCCAAGATGCACAAGGCGATCGCGATCATCCAGTTCAAGCTGGAGGGGCAGCTCTATCGCCGCCATCCGGAATATGGGATGGCAGACCGCAGCCTGCTCGAACAGATCAGCTTTGAGACCGGCACGCTGACCGTCGACGGAAAGACCTATCCGCTGCGCGACCGTCTTTTCCCCACCGTTGATCCGACCGACCCGCTCGCGCTGACCGAGGAAGAGCAGTCGCTGATCGACACCCTGACCCTCTCTTTCACCCACAGCAAGCTGCTGGGCCGGCATTTCCGTTTTCTCTTCGCCCACGGCGGGATGTACAAGATCTGTAACGGCAACCTGCTCTATCACGGCTGTATCCCGATGCAGCCGGACGGCAGCTTTGACACCGTAATCCTCGACGGCCAGCCGGTGCGCGGGCGGGGATACCTCGACGCAATCGAAGCCAAGCTGCACACCGCCTTTTACGGGGACCCCAAGGACCCTGCACGGCAGGATGCGCTGGATTATATCTGGTATCTCTGGTGCGGCCCCCGCTCGCCGCTGTTCGGCAAGAGCAAGCAGGCCACCTTTGAGCGGTACTTCATTGAGGATACCGCGCTCTGGGAAGAGGTCCTTGACCCCTACTATACCCGAATCGAGGAACGGAGCACCTGCGAAGCGATCCTCGCCGAGTTCGGGCTTTCCCCGGCGCGTTCCCATATCGTGAACGGCCATGTCCCGGTAAAGGCGGGCGAACATCCCCGCAAAGGGGACGGTTTGCTCTATATCATCGACGGCGGCATCTCCAAGGCTTATCATGGCCGCACCGGCATCGGCGGGTATACCTTGATCTTCAACTCCCACCATCTTGCCCTTGCCGAGCACCAGCCTTTTGAGGAAATCCGTCAGAACCCCGCCGCCAGCGCGCCAAAGGTGCAGGTGGTGGAATTGATGCCCCGGCGGCTTCGGGTGGCCGACACCGACACCGGTGAGGCGCTGCGCGGCCAGATCACCCAGCTCGAACAGCTGCTGGAAGCCTACCGCAGCGGCGAGCTGTCCGAACAGAATTAAAGCGCACAAAAAAGGACAGGCTGTCGCCTGTCCTTTTCTTATGCCCGTTTCATTCAAAAGACCTCGACCTCGCCGTCCAGCGCAAAGGCGTAAAGACTCGCGCGGACCACCGGCAGTCCCAGCCGGCGGGAAAGTGCCTGCCGGTAAAGGGCCAGCTGGGGCGCATAAAGTTCCCGCAGTTGGTCGGCGGTCTTGCCGCGGTCGGTCTTATAATCGATCAGTTCGAGTTCGCCATCCCTCTCAATCACACAGTCCGCGACTCCCTGCACCAGCACCGGCTCGGCGGCCAGCGGCCCGTCGAGTGGGGCTGCGCTGCCTGCCGGAATCCGGGTGAAGAAGGGATACTCCCTCAGCAGACGGTCGGCCGCAAGGATCCGATCCATCAACGGAGAGGAGAAAAAGGCGGTCAATGCCCGGCGATCGGCGGCCTTTGCGGTGACGGCGGTAATAAAGCCCTGCCCGGTCAGCCGCGCCAGTTCCGCCTCGAGATCCCGGCGCGCCGCGTGAAAATCAGCATACTGCAGCACCTCGTGCAGCGCGGTACCCCGCTCAGCCGCCGAGAGCCCCGACGCATAGAGAAACGAGGGGCGGCGCAGCGGCGTTTCGGCCTGTTGGCGCGCGGTATGGACCAGCGAGGTCACCGACACCTTTGCCGGTACCCCGAGCAGCGCGGCGCGGGGATACTGCCAGTCGAAATGGCGGCGCAGCGCTGCGAGCAGCACCGGATCAGGCGATGCGGTTCGCCCCGGTGCCAAAACCTCCTCATCCTCCCGTGTCGGATGAGGCGGCGCAGAGATCAGCACCGTCTCGAGCGAGCCCTCCTCCGCAGTCCGCAGCGGCAGCTGGGCTGCCGCCGCTGCCTGCCGCAGCGCGTCCGCCTGCGGGTGGAGCAGCGCAGCCATACACAGCCAGTCGGAAAAGCCTGACGCCCCCGCGACAAGATCCGGGGTCAAGCCACCGGCGCCCAGCAGAGCTACCGCATGGGCACCGAGCGTCCGTGCGGGGTCCCGCAGCGAGACGGTCATCAACAGTCGATCCTTCGCGCGGGTCAAGGCCACATAGAGCACCCGCATCTCCTCCGACAGCTGCTCGCGCAGCAGCGCCTGCCGGATTGCCCGCTGGGGGCCGGTGGGATATCTTGCGCCTTTCTCCCCCCGCAGGCAGAGCCCAATCCCGAGCCTGGCGTGCCGCAGTACCGGGGCGGTGTAGAGATCCTTTTTATTGAACTGACGCGCAGTATCGGCGAGGATACAGACCGGAAATTCCAGTCCTTTTGAGCGGTGGATGCTCATGATCTTGACATATCCCTCCGGCATCCCCGCACCGCCGGCAGCCGGCCGGATCCCGGCGGCAAGCGCGCTGTCCACCCGCCGCAGAAAACCGGACAGCCCGCCGCTGCCCGAGGCGGCATAGGTTTCCGCCATCCGCACAAACTCAAGAATCGCGGCCCGCCGTGCGTCGACTGCATCGGCACCGCCCGGGGCAACCTGCGCGGCGAGCAGATAACCGGTGTCCGCCAGCAACCGGCGACAGAGCGCGTCAACCGGCATAAAGGCGGCCTCATCCCGCAGCGTTTTCAATTTTTGGCAGAAAGCCCGCGCCTTCGGCATCTCACTTCGTGTCACCGCGCCAAACAGGCTGCCCTGCGGAAAATCCGCCCGCAGCGCCGCCAGTTCGCCGCTGGAAAAATCGAACATCGGGCTGGTCATCAGCGCGGCGAGCGGCACATCCAGCGCGGGGTTGTCCAGCACCCGCAGCGCCGCCAGCAGCGGCTGCACCTCCGGCAGGCTGAGCACCCCATCCCCGAGATCGGTGTAGACCGGAATCCCCCGGGCCGAGAGTGCGTCGGCAAAAAGCTCCGCCGTGCCGCGCGGGGAGCGCAGCAGGATGCAGAAATCCCCATACCCGCACCGGCGCAGCTCGCCCGACGCATCCCGAACCAGTTCGCCCGCCTCAACCATCTCAAAAATGGTCTGGGCCACCGTGTCCGCCTCGCCAAGAGCAGGGTCCTCGCCAGCCTCCACCACCATCAGCTTCACACCGGGCAGACCGGTCTCCTGCGCGGGCGACCCGGGCAGCAGCAGCTCGCCGCCGGTGTAGTCGAGCTCGCCGACCTGCCTGCTCATCAGCGCCGAGAACAGATAGTTGATTCCGCGGATAACCCCGGCCGAGGAGCGGAAGTTGTGTTCCAGCGTCAGCGCCGCGGGATAATGCCGCCCGTCATAGGGGGCAAAGCGGTCCTTTTTCTCAATGAAGATCTCGGGCATCGCCTTGCGGAAGCGATAGATGCTCTGCTTGACGTCCCCGACAAAGAACAGGTTGCTGCCGTCCGGCCGGGCCAGCAGATGATAGAGCAGATCCTGAATCGCGTTGGTGTCCTGATACTCGTCCACCATCACCGCATCAAACCGGCCGCGGATCTCCGCCGCCAGCGGGGTCGGTGCGCCGTCCTGCCCTGTAAGCAGGCTGAGCGCAAGATGCTCGAAATCCGAAAACTCGAGGACCTTCTCCTCCAGTTTCGCCGAAAAAAACTGCTCGTCAAACAGTCGGATCGCCCGGCACAGTCCCTCAACAAGCGGGCGGGTGCGCTCGACATCCTCCCAGAACTCCGCCTCGGTGCAAAGCAGCTGGTTTTTGAGCAGGTCGGCGCGCCGTTCCTTGATCTCGGCCCGCAGCGCCTGCACCAGCTGTTTGCTCTGCCCGTCAAAGCCCTTTACCGCCGCCAATCGGGCAGGCTGCCAGGCGGCCAGTAACGCCCGTGCGCCGTCCCAGTCCCCGTTCTCCAGCAGATCACAGGTACGGGCAAACCGGGCGCGATCCTCCTCCAGCGTCGGGCGGTAGGCCGCCAGCACCGGCTCCGCATCGATCAGCCGCAGCGCAGCGTCGCACAGTTCCTGTGCGCTCTGTGCCGCCCGCTTTGCCTCGTCCAGCAGCCGCGCGCCCCAGACATTCTCCGCCAGCGGGCCCCGGGCGCGGTAGAGCGCTTGAATCTGCTCCAGCGCCTTGTCGAAAAAGGGCAGCGCCCGCAGGTGATCATAGACTGAAAGCAGCGCCTCACCCGCCTCCCGGTCGCTGCGCGCGCGGCCGAAGATCGAGGCAAACGCGGCAAAATCGGGATCCTTATAACTCTCCTCGAGTACCCCGGCGAGGACCGACTGCCGCAACTGGTAGATCTCCGCCTCGTCGGCAACGGTAAAATCGGGCGGGATCTCGAGCTGGCTGAAATACTCGCGCAGCAACTGCATACAGAAGGCGCTGACCGTCGAGATCGCGGCCCGCTGCAGCCGCAGCGCCTGCCGCTGCAACAGCGGGTCACCGGGATTCTCCCGCAGCTTCTGGTCCAGCCCCTGTGCCAGCCGGGCGCGCAGCTCGGCCGCCGCTGCATTGGAGAAGGTCAGAATCAGCAGCCGGTCGGCGTCAATCGGCTGATCACCGGCGATCAGCCGCAGCGCCCGCTGTACCAGCACCGCCGTCTTGCCGCTGCCTGCGGATGCGCTGACCAGCAGCGCGCCGCCGTCGTCCTCAATCGCGATCCGCTGTTCCCGGGTCCATTGCGGCATCCCGCTCCACCTCCTTCTCAAACGCGCCTTCGGGTGCGGCAACCGGCCGCTCGCGCCGGCCGTTGACATGCCGGCAGACGGTGCGGTAATCGCACCAGTCGCAGGGCCGGTTGTCCCGCCGCACCAGCGGCGCGGCATCGACCGCACCGGCATAGAGCTCCTGCGCCATCTGCTGCACCAAATCCTCGATGCGCCGCTCGATTCGGCCCATCTTCTCGAGATCCGCCAGCTTTTTGGTCTTTTTTATCTTTCCGGTCGAGGTGCGGCTGATCGGGATAAAAGCGCCACCGCCCTCCCGATCCATCGCCCGCAGCACCATCTCATCGTCCAGCAGCAGCCCGTCAACCTGATAGACCTGCTGTTCCTTGGCCGCCTCGGCCCGCTCGCGCAGCGGGGGCGGTGGGTCGGCCGCAAGATAGAGCACCCCGGCGGGCACCGATCCCGCAAAGGGGCCGCTGCCGTCGGCACAGAGGCTGAACAGATAGAGCAGCATCTGAAGATTGAGCCCGCACCAGACCTCGTCAAGGCTGAACTCCTTTCCGCCGGTCTTATAGTCCACGACCCGGATCCAGCGCTTACCCTCCCGTTCCATCACATCCCCCCGGTCGACCTTGCCGACCACCTGCACCCGGTTTCCGTCGGGCGCGGTCAGGCTGAGGGGCCGCACCGTCTCGCCGGGGCCGATCGCAAGTTCAAAGGCAGCGGGGTGAAAGCTGCTCTGTTTTTGCTCTTTTTGCAAAAATTCCAGCAACCTGCCGGCATTTTTCTTGATCCTGCCGACCAGATAGCCAAATCGGGTTCCCTTTGAGAGCGCAGGCGGAATCTTCTCCCGCACATACTCATCACAGAGCGCATCGGCCAGCTCCTCCAGTTCCTGCGGTTCCTTTTGCAGGAAATCCGCCCCGGTGCGGCGCAGCGCGTTTTCCAGCACATAGTGGACAAAACTGCCGCTCTCGATGGGAGAGAGTTCTGCCCGGCGGCGTACCCGCAGCCGCAGAACATACTCGAGAAAATAGGCGTAGCTGCAACTGTAATACCGCTCAATCCGGGTTGGCGAGAGGGTGAGTCCGCTGCCCAGCAGCCGGCGCAGCGCATCGGTATCCTCGACATCGAACCGCCGCGGCCGGGCCGACCGCGCAAGGGTTGCGAGCGCATCCTGTTGCTCGGGCAGCGCGGCCAGCGCAGCGCCGAGAGCTGCGGTGTCCCCATCGTCGACCCAGTACCGTCCGGCATAACCCTGCAGCGCAGCCGGGGGCGCGGCCCAGAGCAGATCCTGCGACAGCCGCAGCGGCGGCGGGTCAAGCTGCTGCACCAGCGAGAGCAGCGGCGCACAGGGGGTCAGCGGCTGTCCGGACGCGGAGCGCGGACAGAACAGATGCAGCCCTTGTCCTGCCGCGGTGAGTGCACGGTAGAGGTACATCTGCTCCAGCCGCACCCGGTTCTCAAACCCACCGGGCATCTCGACCCCCGCTTCCACCAGCAGTTCCCGGTCGGCGTGGGTCAACAGTCCGCTTGCGCCGACCTGCGCGGGAAAAATCCCCTCGGCCAGATCGGCGACAAAGACCTGTCGGGGCGAGTTCAGCCGCATCCGGTCGGCGGTGGTGACCAGCACGCTGTCCATCGTCCGGGGTACCCGACCCACCTCGCTGGCCCGCACCAGCAGTACCAGCAGTTCGTCGTACTCTGTCGGGCTAATCGGGTCCTCCCCCAGCAGCCGGGCCATCTCATCAAGGTCTTCCATCGCCGCGTCCCACATCCGCAGCGCCTCTTCAGCGGCGGCCTCCTGTCCGTCCTCCCGCAGCGCCTGTGCCGTCGCGGCGAGATGCTCCGGTGCGCTGAAAGCGTCCAGCAGCAGATAGAGCTGCCGGGAAAGGGAAAGCCCGGTCGGCCGGCGCAGCTGGGACAAAAACCGCTCAACTGGTTCCACCACCGCCGCGCGGGCGGCCTCGGCCATCGCCAGCTCCTCGGCGTCCTCCTCCCGCAGTTCCCGGCCCAGTCCGGCCGGATGCAGCGTAAAGGGTGCGCGCCAGTCTGCCGCGGCGGGCTGCCAGGTAAACGCATAGTTTTCCAGCGCGGCGATCTGCTCTACCCCGACCCCGCACAAACCGGTCTTGAGCAGCGCGAGCAGATGACGGCTTGACAGTCCGCCGCGCGCGAGCGCGAGCGCCGCCCGCAAAAAGGCGATCGGCGCGGTGTATTCGGCGGTGGTCGATTGATCGAGAAAATAGGGAATCTGCTGGCGATCCAGCGCCGCCTCGAGCGGGGCGCGCAGTCCGTCCAGGCTGCGGCAGACCACCGCCATTTCATTGTATCGCACCCCCCGCTCAGCCAGCGCGCGCAGCGCGGCGGCGATATGGGCGCACTCCTCCTCCCGATCGGCAGGCTGATCGAAGGTGACCCCATCGGTGCAAGGGGCCTCCCCAGCCGGGCGGCCGGTCAGCAGCCGATCCACCCAGACCAGGCCGGAGCAGTCCGCGCGCCGGTCCTCTTCGAGCAGGGTCGGCCGGCCGACGGCGACCCTTTCTTTTTTTGCCAGCCGGATTAACCGCTGGCCGGTTCGTTTGACCGGGCTGAACAGTCCAAATCCGCCCTGCCGGTCGGTCAATTCATCACAGCAAAGGGTGACCGTCATCCCTGCCGACGCGGGCAATAAGCGGCGCAAAAGAGCATATTCCGGTGCCGTAAAGCCATCAAAATCATCCAGATAAATCCAGGTTTCAGCGAACAGATCTCCGTCCAGCCGGTCAGCCGCCCGGGTGATCCGGTCGCTGGGGTCGATTGCCTTGCCCTCGATTGCCGCCTCGGTCGCGGCATAGATCAGCGCCAGCTCGGCCAGCTTCTCACTACCGGCCCTGCGGGCAGTCTCGGCAAGCAGTTCCCCGCTTGCGCCGGCGGTCTTCAACTCCCCGATCGCGGCGGCACACTCGGCGATAAAGGCGGTGTTGGCGCGGTGGCGGCGATAATACCGCACCTCGTCGCCCAGCGCGGCGATTGCACGGCGCACAAAGACGCACCGGCCCGCATCGGTCAGGCTGGGCAGGGTTCGCCCGCCGTATTCCCGCTCGATCCGCTGGGCCAGCGTGCGGAAGGAGACCACCTCGGCAAAGGCCGACAGCCGGTCCCCCAACTCATCGTAGAGCAGAAGCTCGGCGCTCTGGCTGAACTGCTCGGGCACCAGATAAAGGCAATAGTGTCCCTGCTGTGCCCGCTGTCGGATCCGGTGCAGCAGTTCGGTCGTCTTTCCGGTCCCGCTTGTCCCCAAAATGAGCTCCAGCATTCCTTTTCTTCCCCCTTTTCCGTCGCCTTTTATTGTACCGGCTCCGTGCGGAAAGGTCAAACTCGAACGAGACCTTTTCCAGTATGCCGCAACCGATTTTCCCACAATCAAAAAGTGCGGTGACCGCTCTTCGATCACCGCACCAGAATAGATTGTTCAACCGCTTATTCTTTGGAAAAATGCGCCGGGCGCTGGCGGGGATTCATCCGCAGCGTCTCGATCGCCACAGCGGCGCCAAGCAGCCCAAGAAAGAGCAGCGGCAGATCACCGATCTCCTCCAGTACCGATTGGCCCAACGAGAGCCGGGCAACCTGTTTTGCGCCGACAACACAGAAGTCGAATAAAAACGCCGTCAGCCCGAAAAAGCACAGTCGTTTCGGCTGATGCTCCTCGGCGGGCAGATAAAGCTGGCGCAGCAGCCCACAGCAGAGCAGCATTGCGGCCAACGCGCTGATTAGGTCAAGGGTCGGCGTAACCCGCTGAATACTGGTCGGAGAGAAGACAAACCGTCTGGCACAGAGTACAAAGCAGGCAATCGTCGTGATGATTCCCAGCAAAAGCGTACCGGCAGGCTGCTTTGTTCCCCGTACAAAACCGACTGCGATCCAGCCACACCAGAATCCGCCGGCAAGCCAGCCGACCGCAAGCAGAACTGCCGCCAGGTCAAAGGTCCGCTCACCGGTGTACCGGTCAAACAACCCGCCCGCAGCAGAAGTCTGTGCGGCGATCTGCGCCAGCGCCAGCGCAAAACCGGCGAAGAAAGCCATCGCCTGCATGCCGAACACGCCAGCGAGAAACGGGCTGCGTTCATTCTGCCGCCCCTGCGCCGCTGTGCCCGGCCGGGCCAAAAACAAAAAGATCAGGGTGAGCAGCGCCAGCGCACCGTACCGAATCCAAACGCTGCCGTCCGTCGAAAAGCCGGTGGAAGGGTCGGTAAAGATCAAGCTGTCGGCCAGCAGACCGCCACCCGCCGCAAGGGAGAGCAGCAGGCCACAGACAACACCGCTCATCCGCGCTCCTCCAGGCTCACATACCGCTGGCTGACCCCCAGATACTTGTAGGCCGGGCGGATAATCCGGTTGGCGAAAACAACCTCCTCAATCCGGTGGGCGCACCAGCCCGCAATACGGCTGATGGCAAACAGCGGAGTATACAGGTCGGTCGACAGGCCGAGCATCCGGTAGATCAGGCCGCTGTACAGGTCGACATTGGCGCAGACATTCTTGCTGCCCTTCTCCTCGGCGAAGACGATCGGCGCCAGCCGCTCGACCGCGTACAACAGCTTAAACTCGTCACCAAAGCCCTTTTCGTAGGCCAGCGACTCAGCATTGGTCCGCAGAATGACCGCGCGCGGATCGCTGACGGTATATACCGCGTGACCGATGCCATAAATCAGGCCGCTGCGATCTCCGACCTGCTTGCGGATCATCCGGCGCAGATATTCCTTGATCTCGGTATCGTCGTCGTAGTCGTGGACATGGGTCTTGATGTCATCGAGCATCTCCATGACCTTGATGTTCGCACCGCCGTGCTTGGGGCCCTTCAGAGAACCGATGCCAGCCGCGATTGCCGAGTAGGTATCGGTTCCGGTCGAGGAGAGTACCCGGCAGGCAAAGGTGGAGTTGTTGCCGCCGCCGTGGTCGGCGTGCAGCACCATGCACAGATCCAGCAGCTTTGCCTCTTCATGAGTGAATTTGCGGTCGGCGCGATAGGTCCGCAGAATATGCTCGGCCGTGCTCTGACCGGGCTTGGGCATATGGAAATACATGCTCTTCTTGTCATACACCCGGCGCTTGACCTGGTAGGCATTGACCATGATGGTGGGCAGCGAGGCGATCAGGATAACCGACTGACGCAGAATATTCTCCAGCGTCAGCAGATCGGCATTGTCATCATAGCTGTACAGCGCCAGCACACCGCGCTCTATCTTGTTCATGATGTTGGGCGAGGGCGAACGGATGATGATGTCCTCAACAAAGTTGTCGGGCAGCCCGCGCCGCTCTTCGATGATCGTCTTGAAATGCTCCAGCTGGTCCGCGGTGGGCAGACTGCCGAAGAGCAGCAGCCAGATGACCTCTTCAAAGATGAACCGGTCTTCGGTATAGGCCGCACGGACGATGTCTTCAACATTGATGCCGCGGTAGATCAACTGGCCCGCACGCGGGGTACGTACGCCATTTACCATATCATAGCCCACGACATCGCAGACATTGGTCAAACCTGCCAGAACACCGGTCCCGTCCGGATTCCGCAGTCCCCGGCGCACCCCGAGCCGTTCGGAGATCTCCGGGTCGATGTAGTTATTTTTCAGATACTCGTCGCATAGATATTCCAGCGAATGCAGTTCGTTTGCCATGCTTACCACCCTCTCTGTTGTTGCAGGCCCTGTTTCGTTTATCTTTTTATGATAACCCAAACCGACCCTGTGTGCAAGCATGATATGAAAATTTTATGTATAGGATAACAAAAAGGAAGGGAAATGATGATGAAAAAATTCCTCGTCCAGCTGCTGCTCTTCTCCGCCCTCACCCTGTTTTTGCCGATCGCCGCAGCGGCGCTTTGCGGCGGCGCACCGCAGACCAGCGCTTTTACGACCTTCCTTTCCCAGCAGGAAAGCACCACCGGCCAATCGGCTCAAACGCAGGATGCCGCACAGGAGGTCGTTTTACCGATTCTCAACAGCGCCACCGGCGAGGTGGAACAGGTGCCGCTGCGGGATTTTCTGATCGGGGCGGCGGCGAGTGAGATGCCGGCCAGTTATCAGGATGAGGCGATCAAGGCCCAGATCATCGCCGCCCACAGCTATGCGCTGGCCAACCGGGACGCACAGCAGGCAAATCCTGACCCGGATCTCAAGGGGGCATGGTTTGCCGCAAATCCGGATGGGCACGAGGGCTATATCCGCCCCGATGGGCTCAAGGCGGTATGGGGGGACCAGTATCAGGAATATTACGACCGGCTCGCCGCGCTGGTGGACGAGGTTGGCGGCCTGGTCGTAACCTATGAAGGAAATCCGGCGCTGACCACCTATTACGCACTCTGCAACGGGACGACCGAGACCAGCGAAGCGGTTTGGGGACAGGCGCTGCCCTATCTTGTCTCGGTCGACTCGGCGCTTGATCTGACCAGCCCCGACTGCGAACAAACGCTGACCCTCTCGATGCAGGATGTCTACGATAAGCTGAATCTCGCATTTTACACCCTTGACCTGTCGGGCACACCCGACACCTGGTTTGGCCAAACCGAGCGGGACGCCGCCGGCTATGTGAGCACGGTTCAGATCGGCGGCCAGACCATCAAGGGCACCGAACTGCGCGAAGCGCTCGGTCTTCGCAGCGCCGACTTCACCGTCACCGTCGGCGAGGACAACGCCTTCACCTTCACCACCCGCGGCTTTGGGCACGGAGTCGGACTCTCCCAGTACGGGGCCAACGCGCTGGCGATCACCGGCAAGCGGTATGATGAGATCCTCTCCCACTACTATCCTGGCACTGCTCTAGCGGAGATCTAAAAAAACCGGCGCACCAGCGCAAATCCCTCCGGGGTATAAGGTGGATACCGCAGCGGCAGGTCGGGCAGGCTCGGGCGCAGCAGCACGCTCTTGTCGTGGCTGAATGCCGCAAATCCCGCCCGGCCGTGATAAGAGCCCATTCCCGACTCGCCCACCCCGCCGAAGGGCAGCCGGTCGTTTGCCAGATGGACCACCGTGTCGTTGATGCAGCCGCCGCCGTAGCGGATCTCCCGCAGTACCCGTTGCAGGTTTTTCCTGTTGCGGGTGAAGAGATAAAGTGCCAGCGGTGTGGGCAGCACCTGCTGCCGTTCGATGACCTCCTCAATCCGGTCGAAGGTCAAAATCGGCAGGATCGGACCGAAAATCTCCTCCTGCATGACCGGCGCGTCAAAGTCGACCTCATCCAGCAGGGTTGGTTCGATCTTGAGCCGGTCTCGATCCCACTCGCCGCCCTGTACAATTCTCTGCCCTTCGAGCAGTCCGAGCAGGCGGTCAAAATGCTTTTCATTGACAATCCGCCCGAGATCCGGGCTGTTGATCGGATCGGGTCCATAGAGTTCGGTGATCGCCCGGCGCAGCTCGGCCAGCAGCGGTTCCTTGACCCGGCGCTGCACCAGCAGATGATCAGGGGCAACGCAGGTCTGCCCGGCATTGAGGAACTTGCCGTAAACGATCCGCCGTGCCGCAAGACGAAGGTCTGCGGTCTCATCGACAATACAGGGGCTCTTGCCCCCAAGCTCCAGCGTGACCGGGGTCAGCCGGGCCGCGGCGGCGGTCATCACGATCCGCCCCACCCGAGCCGAACCGGTAAAGAAGATATAGTCGTATTTCTGGCTCAGCAGCGCCGCATGGCCGACCTCGGCAGGCGGCAGCAGGCAAACCAGCTCGGGGGAAAATGCATCCCGAATCAGCTTCTCCATCACCCGGGCGGTGGCCGGCGCGTCGGTGGCAGGCCGGGCCATTACACAGTTACCGGCAGCCAGCGCCGCCGCAAGCGGCACCATGCACAGCTGGAACGGGTAATTCCAGGGGCTCTGGATCAGCACCACGCCATAGGGCTGCGGCTGTACCAGGCCGCAGGCCGGCTGGTGGGCGAGAGCCGCGGGGACCAAACGGGGACGCGCCCAGCGCTCGAGATTTTTCATCAGGATACGGATCTCCCCCTTTACGATCGAGACCTCGGTGAGATATCCCTCCATCGGCGACTTGCCCAGATCCTGCTGCAACGCATGCAGAATTACATCCTCCCGCGCAGTAATGATGTTCAGCAGGCGGCGCAGCGCGGCACGCCGGGCTGAAAGCGGCAGCGTGGCTCCGCTGTTGAAATAGCGGCGCTGGGCCGCCAGAATCTCCTCAATTCGGATCATTTGCAGCACTTCCCTTCTCTTTTAGTAAGCGGCCGAGAGGGCCAGCAGCAACAGGCCGAGATAATAGGTGGTGAGATTTGTAATCCGCATCCAGGATCGCTGCCGGATATAAAAATACAAAAAAACGATGATGCAATCCGAGATCAAAAACAACACGCTGCCCGCCGCGCAGAGCAGCTGCGCCCGGCCATGGGCGGGAAAAACCGCGCTGATCGCCATGCTGCACATCAAGCCCACCAAAAAGCAATAGCAAAAGGCAGGCACCCGCAGCTTATGCAGCCGCAGCAACCCCTTGTGGGAGAGCAGCATTGTCACCGCAAGCAGCGCACAGGGCAGCAACAGATCCCGCCAGCTGGGCGGATTTTGAAAAGCATAGAACAGGCAAAAGATGAGATGCGCCGCGCCAAAGCAGACCAGCCCGCGAAAAAAGGTGCGGGAGTGGATGCCGTGTCCATTGTTTGCCAAACCGAGCAGCAGATCCCCCGCCGCACAAAAGGCCATTGCGAGAAAGAGCAGCCAGAACCGCGATCCCATCCCGCCGCGCCCGATGAACTGTGCCAGCAGCGCAACGACCAGAAAGCCGATGCTGGTTACCGTCTTTGCGGCGGTATACCGGTGAAACCTGCGCGGAGAACCCGCAATCTGAAGCAATCGCGCCAGCAGCACCAGATAGACCGCCGCCGCGGTCGAGATGATTGCCATCTGCCCACCCCCTATTTCTCTTTTCATTCTAAAAAAGCGGCGGCAGGCTGTCAAGCAGCCTGCCGCCATCCTCTCAAAATCTTTTTTATTCGCGTCTTTCTCCCAGCGGTTCCCGGAACCGGAACAGCCGATCCCGCCGCAGCAGATAATAGCCCAAGCCGGTCAGGTCGGCAAGGATCCAGCCGATCGGCACCGACCACCAGATGCCAACCACCCCGATAAAGGGCACAGCCGACAGCAGATAGGCCAGCGCCACTCGGGTACCCAGCGAGATGACGGTCAGCACCACCGACATGCCCGGGCGTCCCACCGCACGATAAAGTCCATAGAGCAAGAACAGGCAGCCGATGCCGCAATAGAAGCTGCCCTCAATGTGCAGGTAACGCACCCCCTCGGCAATGATGGCGCTCTCACTTGCATCGACAAAGAGCAGCATCAGCGGCCGGGCCAGCAGCCAGATTCCGGCTGTGATACCAAGGCAGAAGAGGATTGCCGCGATTACCGCGCCCCGCAGTCCGTCCCGGATCCGCTTTTCCTCCCCCGCGCCATAGTTCTGCGCGATAAAGGTGGAAAAAGCGTTGCCGAAATCCTGTACCGGCATATAGGCAAAGGAGTCAATCTTGACCGCTGCGGCGAAGGCTGCCATAACCGACGCGCCGAAGCTGTTGACCAGCCCCTGCACCATCAGGATGCCGAGGTTCATCACCGACTGCTGCACACAGGTCAGCGCCGAAAAACCAGCGATCTCCCGGATGCTGGACAGCCGTACCCGGAACCGTCCGCCCCGCCACAGGCTGGGAAACCGGATCAGCGTATACGCCGCGATCCCCAGCCCTGACACATACTGTGCGATGACCGTCGCCTCGGCCGCGCCCGCCACCCCGCGCTCGAGCCCCAGAACAAACCAGAGGTCGAGCAGGATGTTCAGCACCGCCGACAGCGCCAAAAAGAGCAGCGGCACCATCGAATTGCCCAGCGCCCGCAGCAGCGATGCAAAATAGTTGTACAGGAAAATGGCAGCGAGTCCCGCAAAAATGACGATCAGGTACTCCCGCATCAACCCGGTGACTTCGGCCGGCACCCGCAAAAACCGGATGATGAGGTCAATCCCGGCAAGCACCAGCAGGTTGAGCACCAGCGTCACCGCGCCAATCAGCACAAAGGAGGCGTTTATCCCCTCACGCAGCCGCTCCTCGTCCTTCTGGCCGAACCGGATTGAAAAAACCGTGCCGCTGCCCATCGAAAGCCCCAGCAGAATCGAGGTCAAAAAGGTCATCAGCGTAAAGGAGGAGCCAACCGCCGCCAGCGCGTTGGCTCCCAGAAAACGGCCGACAATCAAGGTGTCCGCCACATTATAGCATTGCTGCAACAGATTGCCCAGAATCATCGGTACCGCAAAACGCAGCATCGTCCGCATGACCGGGCCCCGGGTCAGTTCTCCCCTCATTCTTATTCCCCCATTTCTTTGTCCTCACGCATTATAAACAGGAAACGGCATGCTGTCAATTTTCCATTTGCATTTTGGGGTATGGGACTTATAATGGAGGAAAACATCTGCCGCCAAAGAATGGAGGACTGTCCGTGCGCGTAATCGAAATTGCTTCTCTTGACACCCCGGAGCTGGCGCCCTTTGCCCAGCTGACCGAAGCGCAGCTTCGCAACCGGCTCGAACCGGAGCTGGGAGTTTTTATCGCCGAGAGTCCAAAGGTCATCGACCGCGCCCTCGCCGCAGGCTGCCAGCCGCTCTCCTTCCTGATGGAGCAGGGCAAACTTGCAGGACCGGCCGGCGCGCTGGCCGAGCGGTGCGGCGATGTGCCGGTCTACACCGGCCCACGGGAACTGCTGGCCCGGCTGACCGGCTATACCCTGACGCGGGGCGTGCTCTGTGCGATGCGCCGGCCGGCACTACCCACCCCGCAGGCGCTCTGTGCCGATGCAAGACGAGTTGCGGTGCTGGAGAATATCGTTGACTCGACCAACATCGGGGCGATCTTCCGCTCGGCCGCCGCGCTTCAGATCGACGCGGTACTGCTGACCCCCTCCTGCTGCGATCCGCTCTGCCGGCGGGCGGTGCGGGTGAGCATGGGCACCGTCTTTCAAGTGCCCTGGACAAGGTTGGGCCAGCAAGCCTCGGACTGGCCCGGACCGGGTCTTGCGCTGCTGCGCGGGATGGGCTTTTCTACCGTAGCCCTCGCGCTGCGGGAGGACGCGGTCGCCATCGACGACGCCCGGCTGTGCGCCGAACCGCGGCTTGCCATCCTGCTGGGCACCGAGGGGGACGGTCTGTCAGGCGAGACCATCGCCGACTGCGACTGGACCGCCCGAATCCCAATGGCCCACGGGGTCGACTCGCTGAACGTCGCGGCCGCAAGCGCCGTCGCCTTCTGGCAGCTGCGGGCGCGCACCATATAATCGAAGAATTGTTTTTATTCCGCTGTTTTCTCCCCTGCATCCAGCATCCGCCGGACTATTTCGGCAATTTTTTCGGCGAAGATTTCATGTGCCCTCTCGCTGAAATGGCATCGGTCGGCGCCCAACAGCTCGGGGCCAATCCACTCCTCTGCCGCCGCAAAGCCGCAGCCCATCTCTGCTGCGATCTGCCGGTAAATTTCCTTGAGCGCGGCCTGTTTTTGCACCGACTCCTCATTAAACTCCGGATCGCCGCCGGTCGAGGGCATCGGCACCGGGCTGACGATCAGAATCTTCGGGCAGGGCCCATACCGCTGTGGGTTGTACCGAAAAAAGGTCTCGATCTGTTCCACCAGCGCCCGCATCCCCATTCCGATCTCCTCCGCCGATACCCGGTAGCGGGTCTTGGCGTCGTTGGTGCCGAGCATAATGACGATGAGATCCAGCGGCGCATGGCTTCGCACGCAGCCAACAATATATCCAAGCGCGCTGCGCCAGGGCTGCAGCGGATCCTCGAAAGCGGTGGTCCGCCCATCCATCCCTTCCTCTACCAGATGGTATCCTTCACCCAGCAGCTTTTCCAGCCGTCCACACCAGCGCAGCGCGCGGGGATATCGTTTTCCGGTACAGGGGATATATCCGTGGGTGTTGGAATCTCCAAAACACAGTATTTCTTTCATCCGTCTTCCTCCTCGCGTTTTGCCTCTTCTCTATCCCCTCAAAGATAACCTGCTGCTGCGAAAAAAGCAAGCACAGCAGCTGCCTTTCTGTTTTGACATCCCGTTCTTTCTCAGGTATCATAAAGTAAAAATATAATTTACCAAGGGAGGAAGCACAGATGTCCAACTATCCGCTGCCTAAGATCGACCTGCACCTGCACCTCGACGGTTCGGTTCTGCCCGAGACCGCATGGGAGCTGGCAAAGGAGCAGGGGGTCGCAATGCCGGCTGAGAATCTTGAGGGATTCCGGCAGTTTATCGTGGTAACCGCCGATTGCCGCAGCGTCAACGAATATCTCAAGCGGTTTGAACTGCCGTTGCAAATCCTGCAGGACGCCGCCTCGCTGGCCCGGGTCACCCGGGAGTTGATCGGTCTGCTTGCCCGGCAGGGTTTGGCATATGCCGAGATCCGGTTTGCCCCACAGCTGCATCTGCGCGGCGCGTTGACCCAGCGGGATGCGATCGAGGCAGTATTGGAAGGCCGCCGTCAGGGTCTTGCCGAAAACCCCGGCATCGGCGTCGGCATCATTCTGTGCACAATGTGCGTCGGACCCGAGACGGTCAACATGGATCTGAACCTTGAGACGGTTCGTCTGGCAAAAGAGTACCTCGGCAGCGGGGTCGTCGCGGTCGACCTTGCGGGCGCTGAGGGCATTGTGCCGCTCAAAAACTTTGCCCCGATCTTTGATCTCGCCCGGCAGCTCGAAATTCCTTTCACCTGCCATGCCGGAGACAGTCAGGGGCCGGACACGGTGCGGGATGCGCTGGATTTCGGCACCAAGCGAATCGGTCACGGTCACCACATCTTCGACGACAAGGCGCTCTGTCGCCGGGCGATCGACGAGGGGGTCACCCTCGAGATCTGCCCCACCAGCAACGTCCAATGTCAGAGCCAGCCCGGTTACGCCGAGCACCCCGCCAAAAAGCTGTTTGATATGGGGATGAAGATCACCATCAACACCGATAACATGATCCTGTCCGGCATCGATCTGGACACCGAGTACGATCATTGCCTCACCGAGATGGGATTTTCCCGCGCCGATCTGATCCAGATGCTGCTGAATTCCGCAAGAGCAGCTTTTTTGCCCGAGGCGGAAAAACAGGCGCTGATAGAAAAGATTCACGCCGCATCTTCCAATTTTTGTCAAATTTGAGATTTCGTTAGATTTTTTGAGATTGAGCTAGATTTCAAGAGATCCAAAGTTTAGTATCCGCATGGGCAGTCTCCCCCGTTACCCCTTGGCACAGGCTGCCCGCCAGCGCGATTGCATTCGCGACCGGCTTATGATTTAATAAGAACAAGCAGAAAACGGCAGAACGGTTTCTTCCAGACTGCCGGCAGCGCTGAAGACAAACTGCTTTGCGCGGAGACAGTATCCCGCGCTTTGGAATGATACAAAGGAGGGATTTTTTTGGGCAGATCAGGCGGAGGCGGCGGAGGCGGAGGCCGCAGCGGTGGATTTTCCGGCGGCGGACGCAGCGGCGGCAGCTTTTCCGGTGGTTTTTCCAGCGGACGCAGCGGACGCGGCGGCGGATTCTCTGGCGGCGGGTTTGGCCGTTCGAGCCGGTCCTACGGTTATCGTGGCCCGGTGTTCATCCATACCAACCGCTATTATGGACGTCCACCCCGCTACGGCGGCGGTGGTCGGGGCTGTGGTTCGGTGCTGGCTACCCTCGTCATCCTCATGGTTTTTGTGATGGTTCTCTTCCCGGTCGTCCGGGTGAGCTTTGGCGGCTCCAACAGCGGGGTTGCGGCCTCCACGATCCAGCGGGAGGCATTGCCGGCCGGAGCGGTCAATGAGACCGACTACTACACCGATGAGTGCGGCTGGATCTCCAACACAAGTCAGTTGACCGACGGAATGAAGACCTTTTACCGGCTGACCGGTGTGCAGCCTTATCTTTACATTGCCAATGAGGTGGACGGTTCAAACCGCCCCTCTCCTGACGCGATTGAGAACTACGCTGCGTCGCTCTATGATGAGCTTTTCACCGACGAGGCGCATTTCCTGCTGGTCTTCTGTGATGACGGTGTCGGCAGCTACACCTGTGGTTATCAGGTCGGCAGCCAGGCCAAGACGGTGATGGACGATGAGGCGGTCGGAATTCTGGCCGACTATCTCGACCGGTATTACAGCAGCGATCTGGATGATGAGGAGTTTTTCTCCCGCACCTTTGAGAAGACCGCTGAGCGGATTATGACCGTCACCAAATCGCCCTGGCCGACGGTGTTGATCGTCATTGCGGTCACCGCCGGGGTTATCGTGGTGGTCGTGCTGCTCTTCAAGTGGTGGAAAAAGGCAAAGGCACAGAAAAATCTGGAGGATCAGCGCACCGCAGAGATCCTCAACACCCCGCTGGAAACCTTTGGGGACAGCGAGGCCGAAGATCTGGCCGAAAAATACACTGGCAGCGAGCAGGACAAGAAGGAGTAACAGCAATTTGCCGCCCTCGGGCGGTAAAAAATACAAACACAGTTTCAGGAGGTACAAGATGGGAATTCTTCAACGGTTCAGCGATATTATTCAGGCTAATGTCAATGCGATTCTGGATAAGATGGAGGACCCCGCAAAGATGATCGATCAGTATCTGCGGGAGCTGGCAGACAATCTGGCCGAGGTCAAGCAGGAAACTGCCGGCGTGATGGCTGAGGAAGCCCGCACCAAACGGCTGGTCGATGAAAACGCCGCCGAGGCAGCGAAGTATACCGACCTTGCAAAGAAGGCGCTTCAGGCCGGCAACGAGGCGGACGCCAAGGTCTTCATCTCCAAGAAGCAGCAGCTGGAGAGCGCAGGCGCAGGTCTTGCATCCGCCTACGCCTCGGCGCATGAGAACGCTGAAAAGATGCGGCAGATGCACGACAAGCTGGTCAGCGATATTGAGACCCTCAAGTCCCGCCGCGAGACCATCAAGGCGAAGGTCGCGGTCGCCAAAACCCAGCAGAAGGTCAATGAGGTCAGCAGCGCCTCCGACAAGGCCAGCGGCGCGATGAGCGCTTTTGACCGGATGGAGGAGAAGGCTGACCGGATGCTGGACGAAGCCAACGCGATGTCCCAGCTGAACGCAGCCCCGGTGGACGAGGCCAAGGCGCTGGAGGAAAAGTACAGCGCCGCGGCCACCGACGCCTCGGTGGACAGCGAACTGGAGCAGATGAAAAAGGAACTGGGGCTGTAACGCCGCAGTAAGCCGCAGTAAGAAGGCCGTGGGGCATATGCCCCACGGCCTTTTCGTTTATCTTCAGGTCACCGGTTTAAGAAATGCGGCAAGCTCCTCCCGCCGGGCAATTCCCTCGTCATATCCCTCCTGCCAGAGCGCGCGAATCTTGTCAAGATCCTGCTCCACCCGGGAGAAACCGGCGGTACTCTTCGGCTCAAGGATCAGCACCCGCCCCTCCCGCTCAAGGGCAAAGAGCTTTTCCCGCTGTACTTCATACCGTTCGGCCCGGCGGCGCATCGCATCGCAGAAGGCCGGCCAGCGCCGGTAGGTGAGGTCGATCAGCGGCTGCAGCCGCTCGGGCTTTTTATGATAGTCCCGCTCCCTTGTCAAAACAACGGTCAACCGATCACAGCCCCGCTCGAGCGCCCGCTCAAAGGGGATCGCGTCCGCGACCCCTCCGTCGAGCACCGGTCCGTCGCCGAGATCGAAGATGGGAAAGAGCAGCGGCATCGCGCAGGTTGCCTGCAACAGCAGAAAATGCTCGTCCTCCCGCGGTACGGGAAGATAGACCGCTTTTCCGCTCTCCAGGCTGGTGACCACCGCCTCGACCTCGCCGTCCCAGGCGGCAAAGGCGTCATAGTCAAAGGGGATCAACTCGTTGGGAATCTGCTCATAGGCAAATTTCAGCCCAAAATAGCAGCGGTTGTCCCGCCGCAGCAGGTTGCGAAAGCCCATGTACCGCTTATCCCGCGCATATCGTGTGAGAATCTCAAGATTCCGGCCCTTTTGTCCCGACAGATAACTCACACCATAGGCGATGCCCGCCGAAACCCCGACCAGATAATCACAGGTCAGTCCCAGATCAATCAACGCGTCGCAAACACCGCTGGAAAAGATGGTCCGCAGCGCGCCGCCCTCAAGCACCAATCCCGTTTTCAATGCATCTCGCTCTCCTTCCCGTTCAGACAGAAGAACAGAGTGGCCGTTTGACCACCCTGTCCGCGTTTTGATTTAATAACCGAAGGTTCCCTCAAGGCTCTCGTCGTGATTGATCCAATCCTCGACCTCGACCACCCGGTAGTTGTCGTCGTCCACCCGCACAATTACCCGGCTGATGCCGGCATTGATGATCATCCGCTTACACATGCTGCAACACATTGCACCCTCGACATACTTGCCGTCGGCCACGTTCCGGCCGGACAAATAAAGGGTCGCCCCGATCATCGACTTACGGTCGGCGCTGATAATCGCGTTTGCCTCTGCGTGAACGCTGCGGCACAGCTCGTACCGCTCGCCGCGGGGAATCTGCATCTTCTCCCGGATGCAAACCCCCAGATCGCTGCAGTTTTTGCGTCCTCTGGGCGCCCCGACATAGCCGGTGGAGATGATCTCGTCATTTTTAACGATGATCGCGCCATAGTTGCGCCGCAGACAGGTGCCCCGCTTGGAAACGGCGTCCGCGATGTCCAGGTAATAGTTGATCTTGTCTCTGCGCGCCATGCAAATCCTCCCGCCAAACCGCCGGAGCCTGCCCGGCGGTGATTTTCATTTTTCTTTATCATAAACGATTGCGGCGGATTCTGCAAGCGCAAAGCGGACAAGCGGCAAAGAATGTGGTATACTGATACTATTCTGACAGATAACCCCGCTCGGCGGGGAGAAACGGAGCGTTTCATGCCGAATCTGACCGACCTGAGCACCGTGCGTGCGCTGTGTCAAAAGCACGGTTTTGCCCTCTCGAAGGGCTTTGGACAAAACTTTATCATCAATCCCACCGTCTGCCCGCGGATGGTGGAGGCTGCTGGCATCGACCGCAGCTTCGGGGTCCTTGAGATCGGACCGGGCATCGGGGTACTGACCAAGGAGGCGGCGCTGCGGGCAGCCAAGGTGGTCGCGGTCGAGGTTGACCAGCGGTTGCCCCCGCTGCTCGATGAGACGCTCGCAGAGTTCGACAACGTCAAGATCGTCCTCGCGGACGTGCTCAAAACCGATTTGATGTCGCTGATCCGGGAGGAATTTTCCGGACTGCGGGTGGCGGTCGTCGCAAACCTGCCCTATTACATCACCAGCCCGATCCTGATGAAGCTGCTGGAGGAGCGGCTTCCGGTCGAGAGCATCACGGTCATGGTGCAGCGGGAGGCCGCGCAGCGGATCTGCGCTGTGCCCGGCAGCCGTCAGGTCGGGGCGATCAGCCTTGCAGTACAGTATTACGCCGAGGCCCAATCCCTTTTCACCGTCTCCCCGGGCAGCTTTACTCCGCCGCCCAAGGTAACCAGCGCGGTCATCCAGCTGCGGCCCCGCACCGAAGCGCCGGTGCATCCGGCCAATGAAGCGCGGATGTTCGCGGTGATTCGCGCCGGTTTCTCCCAGCGGCGCAAGACGGCGGTCAATGCGATCAGCGCCGGTCTGAACCTGCCCAAATCCCAGGTTACCGCGGCGGTCGCGGCGCTGGGCAAGGGGGAGCTGGTGCGTCCCGAGCAGCTGACCCTTGCAGACTGGGCAGCGCTCGCCGACAGCCTGTGAGCGCGGGCCGGCTTTTTTCGCCCCGCTGTGCGGTTTTTCCGGTTTGACAGCCCCGCGCGCACGGTGTAAAATAGGTGCGTGTATGCGCCTGCTTCTCTGGCCGGCGCCATCAAATAAGATTAGGCGGTAATCAAATGGCTTTTCTCGATAAGATTTTCGGCAGCTTCTCCGACAAGGAGCTGAAAAAAATCCGTCCCATCGCGGACAAGGTCCTCGCTCTGGAGGATCACTACAAAGCGCTTTCAGACGCTGAGCTGCAGGCGGTTACCCCCGCGCTGAAGGAGCGGCTGGCCGCCGGCGAGACGCTGGACGACATCCTGCCCGACGCCTTTGCGGCCTGCCGGGAGGCGTCCGACCGTGTGCTGGGGATGCGCCACTTCCCGGTTCAGATCATCGGCGGCATTGTGCTGCACCGCGGCGAGATCGCCGAGATGAAGACCGGCGAGGGCAAAACCCTCGTCGCAACGCTGCCGGTCTACCTCAACGCGCTGACCGGCGAGGGCGTCCACGTGGTCACGGTCAACGACTATCTGGCCCGCCGCGACTCGGAGTGGATGGGTAAACTCTACCGCTTTCTCGGCCTGAGCGTCGGCCTGATCACCCATGAGATGGACGGCGCAGCCCGCCGCGCTGCCTATGCCTGTGACGTCACCTACGGCACCAACAACGAATTGGGCTTTGACTACCTGCGCGACAATATGGTCACCTACCGTCAGCAGATGGTACAGCGGGGGCACACCTATGCCATCGTCGACGAGGTCGACTCGATCCTGATCGACGAGGCCCGTACCCCGCTCATCATCAGCGGCGAGGGGGATAAATCCACCGACCTGTACAAGCAGGCTGATGACTTTGTTCGCAGGCTCAAGAAAAAGGTCTTTGCCGACGTTGACGACAAGGAGGAACACGACGACGAGGTCGAGGAGGACGTCGATTACATCGTTGTCGAGAAGCAGAAGACGGTCAACCTGACCCAGAACGGCATCAAGCGGGCGGAGGCCTATTTCCATCTGGACAATCTCGCCGACGCCGAGAACATGACCATCTCCCATCACATCAATCAGGCAATCCGGGCCCACGGCATCATGAAGCGGGATGTCGACTATGTCGTCAAGGACGGCGAGGTCATCATCGTCGACGAATTCACCGGTCGTCTGATGCTCGGCCGCCGGTTTAACGAGGGTCTGCACCAGGCCATTGAGGCCAAGGAAGGGGTCAGCGTTCAGAAAGAATCCAAGACGCTGGCGACCATCACCTTCCAGAACTACTTCAGAATGTATAAGAAACTCGCCGGTATGACCGGTACCGCCAAGACCGAGGCGGACGAGTTTCAGGAGATCTACTCGCTGAGCGTCGTTGAGGTGCCGACCAACCGCCCGGTGATCCGCAAGGATCTGGACGATGTGGTCTATAAGACCGAGAAGGCAAAGTTCAACGCCGTCATCGATCAGATTGTCGAATGTCACGAAAAGGGACAGCCGGTGCTGGTTGGCACCATCAGCATTGAAAAGAGCGAGCTGCTGTCCAAGATGCTGCGGGCCCGGGGTATCCGGGATCACGCGGTACTCAACGCCAAGCATCATGAGCGGGAGGCCGAGATCGTCGCGCAGGCGGGCAAGTTCGGCGCGGTGACCATAGCCACCAACATGGCCGGACGTGGTACCGACATCGTGCTGGGCGGCAACGCCGAGTATCTGGCCAAGGCGGATCTTCGCAAGGCTGGTTTCGCCGACGAGCTGATCGCCGAGGCGGACGGCCATGCCGATACCGATAACGAAGAGATTCTCGCCGCGCGCGCCGCCTTTGCAGCTGCGCTGGAGAAACACCGTCCCGTCGTCGCCGAGGAGGCCAAGCGGGTGCGGGAGGCCGGCGGCCTGTTCATCATCGGTACCGAGCGGCACGAATCCCGCCGGATCGACAACCAGCTGCGCGGCCGGTCGGGCCGTCAGGGCGACCCCGGCGCGACCCGGTTCTTCCTCAGCCTTGAGGATGATCTGATGCGGTTGTTCGGCGGCGAGCGGGTCCAGCGGCTGATGGATACCCTCGGGGTTGAAGAGGATATGCCGATCGAGAACAAGATGATCACCTCGGTGATCGAGAGCGCCCAGAAGAAGATCGAGGGGCAGAACTTCAGCATCCGCAAGAATGTGCTCTCCTTTGACGATGTCATGAACCAGCAGCGCGAGATCATCTACGGTCAGCGCAACAAGGTTCTGCAGGGGGACGACGTCTCGGAGAGCGTGCAGAAGATGGTGCGGGATTCGATTACCGAGACGGTGGCGCAGTACACCGCCGGTGAAAACGCCGCTGAATGGGATCTGTCCGGACTGCGTGACCACTACCGCGGCTGGCTGTGCGCTGACGGCGATTTTGCCTATGACAAGGAGCAGCTTGCCTCGCTCACCCGCGAGCAGGTCTGCGACCTGCTGATCGAGCGGGCACAGAAGATCTGCCAGGCCAAGGAGCAGAAATATGGCAGCCCGATCATGCGGGAGCTCGAGCGGGTCGTTTTGCTGCGTACTGTGGACACCAAATGGATGGAACACATCGACAACATGGATGAGCTGCGTAAGGGCATTTATCTGCGCAGCTACGGCCAGCGGGATCCGGTCGTCGAGTACCGGATCGAGGGCTTTGACATGTTCGATGATATGGTCGCCGCGATCCGGGAGGACACCACCCGGATGCTGCTGACCATCCAGATCCGAACCAAGGAGGAGCCCAAGCGCGAACAGGTTGCAATCCCGACCGGCGAGGGCGCCGGCGGCACCAAGCTGAACAGCCGCGCGCCGCAAAGGGTTCAGAAGATCGGCCGCAATGACCCCTGTCCCTGCGGCAGCGGGCTCAAGTGGAAAAAATGCACCTGCAAGCAGTATCACCCCGATCTATAATGGTATCAAAAAAACGGGCCATCAAAGGTGTGCCAGCATAAGAAAACAACGGTTCTGCCGTAGAATTTTGGCGTATAAAGCACGCAGAGCGGCCCCCCAAGCCACCAAGGCTTGGGGGGCCGCTCTTTGCACTTTCTCCATCCAAAATTC